>NZ_JACJER010000042.1:0-35614 GCF_014164185.1 Shewanella sp. SG44-6
CAGATGTATGCAGAATCAGAAAGATTGGCTGCTGAGTTAACAGGTCACTACATGGACCAATTCACTTATGCTGAACGTGCAACAGATTGGCGGGGTAACAACAATATTGCTGATTCTATTTTTAACCAAATGGAACGCGAACCACATCCAATCCCAAGTTGGATTGTGATGAGTCCAGGAACTGGCGGCACTAGTGCCACTATTGGTCGCTATATTCGCTATCAACAACAAAAAACCCAACTGTGCGTCGTTGACCCAGAAAACTCAGTCTTTTATGATTATTTTCACAGTGGTGATGCCACGATAGTGAGTGATAAATACAGTAAAATTGAAGGTATTGGCCGACCTCGGGTTGAACCATCGTTTATTGCAGGGGTGGTTGATAGCATGATTAAAATCCCCGATGCTGCGTCAATCGCAACCATTCAATGGCTAGAACAATTAATTGGTCGTAAAACGGGCGCGTCCACTGGCACAAACTTGTATGGGGCGTTATTGCTGGCAACACAGATGCGACATGCAGGCCAAACAGGTTCAATTGTGACGTTAATTTGTGATGCTGGTGAACGTTATCTCGATACCTACTACAACCCCGAGTGGATCGAAAATAATATCGGTTGTTTTCAGCACTATCGCGAGAAACTGTCTGCCTTTAATGTTTGTGGTTTAATCAGTTAACTAAACATTAAAAAAAGCCGTTGGATCTGGATTCAACGGCTTTCATTATTGGCTCAGCATCAAGGGGAAACGTTGCTAAATACACATTAGTCGATATTCAAATATTTGTGAGTTTGAATCGACAAACGCCAATTACGCGCAATACACACTTTCATTGCAAGATCGGTTGCCCGCGCCTTTTGACTAATAGGTTGTAAACAAATCGTTTTGGCACTGATATCTATGTGTTGTAACAGCTCATCTAATTCTTCAATATGCCGTTCTGTCGCAATAGGATGTTTAATTTCGTTAGCACGATTTAAGGCTTGATCAAGTACCTTGTAGCCACCTTTCATATTAATTTTAGGTGATACCGTCACCCACACATCAGGATGACATTTCACTTCAAACGTACCACTGGTCTCAATCTGGATCTGATAACCCGCCTCAACAAAATCGTTAGTTAATTCCGTTAGGTCATACAAACACGGCTCACCACCAGTTAACACGATATGTTTTGCGGTAAAACCTTTGTCCCGAAATGCTTGCAGTAATGTGTGACCATTATGATCAGCCCAACGTCCTATGGTGCCATCGACCTGAATCACTTGCTCTGCGGTCACGTTATTCTCAGGTAACACATCCCACGTTTGCTTGGTATCGCACCATGAACACCCAACAGGGCAACCCTGCAAGCGAACGAACAGCGCAGGAACACCAGTATATGTGCCCTCGCCTTGTATGGTTTCAAATACTTCGTTAACGGGATATTTCATTGTTTACCTTACTTGTAGTGACCAGCAGTAACCGGCTGACGAATTACGGGCCGGCATTTATAGAGTATTTTGCCATTAGCTGCAAGTATTTACCGCTATGGCTTTGCAGTTGAGCCTGCCTTAGGTAAAATATCCATTCTATTTACCTGAACCACTGGGCGTTGATCACCCCGATCTTGCAAGTCAGTTCAGTACGTTAAGAGTATATCCATGTCAGATACAAAGCTAAACACACCGACTAAAGCCCTTGTTGTTTTCAGTGGTGGTCAAGATTCAACCACTTGTCTTATCCAAGCATTATCACAGTACGATGAAGTACATGGGATCACCTTTGATTATGGCCAACGTCATAGACAAGAAATAGAAGTGGCAAAATCATTGGCAATTGAGTTGAAATTAGCCAGTCATAAAGTCATGGATACTAGCTTATTAAACGAATTAGCTATTTCGGCGCTAACGCGTGATGCAATTCCGGTTTCACATGAATTGATGAACAATGGTTTACCAAATACTTTTGTTCCTGGCCGTAACATTTTATTTTTAACCTTAGCAGGAATTTACGCGTATCAATTGGGCTGTAATGACATTATTACTGGCGTATGTGAAACCGATTTTTCTGGTTATCCAGATTGCCGCAATGAGTTTGTGCAATCTATGCAACATTCATTAGCATTAGGCATGGATAAACCCCTGAAAATTATTACACCTTTAATGTGGCTCAATAAAGCAGAAACATGGGCATTGGCAGACAAATATCACCAATTGGCTTTAGTGCAACATCAAACCTTAACTTGCTATAACGGAATTGTAGGCAAAGGATGTGGCGATTGCCCTGCTTGTGTACTTCGTCAACGTGGTTTAGATGATTATTTACAAAACAGTCAAGTCGTGATGGACTCGTTAAACAGTAAGCTATAAGCCTATTATTGATATTTAGCCAGTAGTGTAAAGTTAACCATCTGATTTTTATTTCTTTAAGATTGCTTAATCAATATGAAAACACACTATTAGCCTAGTGAAGTCTTTTTAGTCTACAGTTAATTCCGTGTTGAGCTAAATCGGCTTAATTAGCCGTGAACAGAAGTATATAGAGGATATTTTGCTAAAACATAATTCAAACACAATTGGTCTGTATCATTTTCTTGTGGTGATCAGTCTTATTTGTATTGCTCTGTTTGCAGCAGATATTCCCTCTCCTGCATTTTTACCTATTGATCAGTATTTTAGCTATCAGTATGACTTAATTGCCAGTGGTCAGGTTTGGCGCTTAGTCACTGGAAACCTGTTGCATACCAATTTATGGCATTTGCTAATGAATTTAGCTGGATTTTGGGTAATTGTTTTTTTACATGAAGTGCATTACAAAAATCATTCAGGCAAGTTGTTGCTACTGTTTTTAAGCTTATGTTTATTTGAAGGCATAGGTTTATACCTGTTCTACCCTACCTTAAAGGCCTATGTGGGTCTAAGTGGCGTATTGCACGGATTATTTGTATTTGGTGCTGTGATGGATATACGTAAAGGCTACAAGTCGGGATACTTACTCGTGATAGGAGTCATGTTAAAAGTCGGTTATGAGCAAGTATTTGGTGCCAGTGACAGCGTGACTCAATTAATCAATGCACGGGTTGCCACTGAATCACATCTTGTTGGCCTTTTAAGCGGTCTATTGTGCGTGTTGTGTTGGTCGATAATGGATAATCGCTTAAGACATCATAATGAGGCATAAACTTGTGTCTGTCTTACTGCAATAATCTCACTAACAATAATCTCACTAACAATAGCCTCGCAGACAATCGTTTCACTATCAGACATTAATGATAAACAATGAGTACACTAAGGTACTCATTGTGTCGTTATTGGCTCAACTTCTGATACGGGCGTAACCTCGGATTGATCCATTTCTGCAGCTATCCCAGCATTGGGTTGTGTCACCTGGCTCGCGGCATTGGCTTGTGCTCGCTCAACTAATTTATCGTATTCTGCTTGGGTAATAAGATAACTTTTTAAGGCGGGTAACGATTTTGTCGCCGGTTCAGTCACGGGAATATCTGACATTCCACTAATATCAACTCGTCCAAATAACACCACTAATGTAATCACAAGCAGGTGGACAAATACCACGAGTAAAGCAAGATAAGGACTCCTACTCACAACAGCCAAAGCCCGTTGCAAGGCATTAGCATTTGGCTCATCAGGCTGTAACAAAGGTTCGTTGCGATTGACTGAACTTGTTACACCCGTTAACTGCAGTTGAATATCATCAGCGACTTGCTGGCGATGCTGTTGTAACTCATGTTCATCCACAACATCATCTTCTGACTCTACAAAAGGTGTCACGTTTTTGTCAAAATCAATACTAACAGCATCTGCTTGCGGTAATGATTTATTTCCCCAACGCGAGTGGTGGCGAGTTGATGCTGAAATACTCGAATGGGATTGTTGGTTATTTTTAAACATAAAGTCTAATCTGCCAATAATGATTGCCTAAGTATAACGTCAACCGCCTTATTGAATAGCACCTTATTTATGCGGTTAACCCCTCAATGAGATTAATAAAGCTTAACCCAATAAAGCGTAAAAAGACGATCTACGCCATGATGTATGAGACTTAAATTTCAGCTTACACGTGTTCACCTAAATATAGCTATTTAATATTAGGGCTGATAAACTCAATTTGCTCAAAATCCTTTTAGCGTTATTCACAGGATATTATGAATTCACTATCAAACATCTCGACATCAGAGCAAACATCTACCGTTTCTTCTGGCTCAGATTACGGCCATAGGGAAGAACAAGCCAATGCATTATCGCATGCGCTTGGCGTGATAGCAGGTATTGTTGGGTTAATTCTGATGCTTATAAAAGCTCCAGATCATTTAACCTTGCTACAAATCACAGGTGTAACGATTTATGGGGTCAGTATTATTGCGTTATTTTTAGCATCGACCTTGTATCACTCAAGTAAAAGCGCGCTGTGGCGAAAACGCTTTAAAATGGCTGATCATTGCGCCATTTATGCGCTCATAGCAGGCACCTACACTCCAATGATGCTGATTAGCCTTCAAAGTTCTCAGGCCACGATTATCCTTGTGGCTATTTGGACATTAGCTCTAGGAGGAATTATATTTAAAACCTTGTTCATTGGCCGATTTAAAGCTTTTAGTGTGCTGCTGTATTTATCCATGGGGTGGTTATGTGTCACTATAATAAGCGACTTAAACACTAAAATGAGTGATTTAGGCTTGGGCTTATTATTCGCAGGCGGCTTATTTTATAGTTTAGGCGTGGTATTTTATGTAGGTAAACGTATCCCATATAATCATGCTATATGGCACTTATTTGTTCTTGGCGGTGCGATTAGTCACTTTTTGTGTATCTACTTAACCGTACTGTAAAAGTGAGCTAAGGTAATCGCCAACTAAAATACACTACAATCGTAATCAGCTTGATTACGATTGTACTTTTGAAAATGTTTTATTATCCTTGCCTAATATTCAACATCTAATCACTATTGTATCTATAGTGGGTTTATTTGGGATCTAATGTCTACCCTATCTTCAATTGAGCGCATTTGGTTTATTGTTAACCTTATCCCAAAAGGCAATGTGTTACCTTATGGCGTTGTTGCTGACTTTGCAGGATTACCAGGCAGAGCACGTTACGTTTCTAGGGCGTTAAAATTAGCACCACAGAATCTAACCTTACCTTGGCATCGAGTGATTAATAGCCAGGGTAAAATCTCGTTTGCTAACAACACTGATGCTTTTCAAACTCAACAACAATTATTAAGATTAGATGGAATAGAAGTGAACGCAGGCAAGATTTCATTGTCTCAATATCAATGGAAACCTGATATCGCCACCCTAGTAATGACTTTACCCTTTTAATATCAAGCTATTAACTATTATCAAAATTGAAGGTAACAATACTTTGGTCAATAAATTAACTCGCTTATCCACGTTAATCTTGTGTATTAGCCCGGTGATCCACGCACACGCAACTGACAATCAACAACCTATTGCTGATAGCGAAACCACGCCTAGATTACATCAGTCAGAAACCGCCGTCATAACAGAAAAATTTGCACAAGTTAATCCAGCTGCGGCATTAAGTGACATGGAACAAGCAGCCATTTTATCACCCTTAACAGCCCATACTGCTAGCTATAAGGTGTTTTATGGTAGCTTCGAGTTAGGTGTAGCAAATTATCGCTTACCTGCAACCGATAGCGGTTTTTACAGCTATCATTTCGACAGCGATGTCAGCTTATTAATGCTATCTGATCAACGCCACCTTAAAAGCGAATTTACCCTAGAAAACGGTAAATTAGTGCCATTTCGATACATACAAGAACGCACTGGTACTGGTAGTGATTACACTGAACAAACCGCCTTTGTCAAAGGGCAACAATTTATTCACACCATCTACAAGCAAGAAGCATTAAAGCTGCCATACCAAGAGAAAGTATTTGACCCTTTGATGGTGCAATTACAATTTAGAATGGATTTAGCGGCCAATATTCGACCACTAGATTATAAAATGGTGAAAGAAAAAGAAATTGACGACTATCAATTTCGAGTCTTAGGTAAAGAAAAAGTCACGATAGAAAGCGGTACTTACGATACCGTAAAAGTTGAAGTTGTCCGCGACAGTACTAAAAGACAAACCTTTTTCTGGATGGCACCGACTTTAGCGTATCTGCCAGTGAGGTTAAGCCATTTCTCAAAAGGCAGTAAACAACTGGATATTCAGCTAGCAAACTACCAATTTGAGCAACCTCTACCACCTATGACACCGACACTCATTGATGGCCCTAACAAGCAAAGTTCAACAGCGGTAGATGAACTGCATACAGACCCTGAAACTAGTGCTCAAATCACAGAGTCAGAATTAGATGAAATAAAGCAATTAGCGGAGGATTAACTCACCTTTTCTAAATAACTTCCACTCACCTGGCTGTAACACAACCCAATTTTCGTTATTGGTCAGTGGCCTAGTTGCAATAACGGTTACCACGTCGTTTGGCGTGGTTTCTTGACTAAAATCAATGACCACATCGGTATCAATTAAAGTTGCCTTTCCAAACGGTGCACGGCGCGTGATATGGCATAAGTTGTTGGTACAATATGTCATCAAATCAATGCCATTACTCAACAACATATTAAACACGCCTAACTGTCTTATTTCATCAGCAAGTTGACTGATATAATCAAACACATCATCGAGATTATCAGGCTCATGCTCACCAAACTTATTGACCACAGATTCTAAAATCCAGCAAAAAGCTAATTCACTGTCTGTATCACCTACAGGTTGAAATCGAGAAACGATGAATCTTGAGTGGTAATCGGTCAATTGGCCATTGTGGGCATAAGTCCAATAACGGCCCCATAACTCACGACTAAAAGGATGGGTATTGACTAAGGATACGCAGCCTCGATTCGCTTGGCGAATATGACTAATGACAATTTCACTTTTAATTGGATATGACTTTATCAGCTGTGCAATATGTGATTGACTACTAGGACAAGCGTCTTTAAATGTGCGGTTTCCTTTACCTTCATAAAAGGTAATTCCCCAGCCATCAACATGAGGACCCGTTACTCCACCACGCTCAGCTAAGCCTGTAAAACTAAAAACAATATCCGTTGGCACATTCGCGCTCATCGCCAGTAATTCACACATTAGCCTTGCCTTTTCTGTTGCTATATTGAGCTAAACACTTTTCATAAGCGTATTGTATCGAGTAAGCCAATTGAGTGGAATATTTCTGACACACAAATATTTAAACAATTGTTTGAAAAAGGCTTGTAATCGAGGCGGCATAAGGTTAACTTTTATGTGACACAGGTCCGACCACGATCATTCCTGTGAATGAGATCAACAATAAATAAGCTATTTTGCCTACATATAGCTTTAAGGAGAAGTACAGTGACCACCCTACTTTGGATCATCGCGATGATCTTTGTGCTCGGCGCTATGGCATACTTAAGAGTATCGCTATTATCAACCACGATTGCTGCGGCAATTGTGTTAGTCGTCGGTAGCACCTTGGACATTATTGGTGTAATTACATGGATTGTATTCCTTGTTATTGCGCTGCCACTCAATATTAAATCATTCAGACAAAACTTTATCAGTCGTCCGCTGCTAAAAGTGTATCGCGGTATCATGCCTGAAATGTCTTCTACAGAGAAAGAAGCCATTGAAGCAGGTACAACGTGGTGGGAAGCTGATTTATTTGCCGGTAACCCTAACTGGAGCAAATTACACAACTATCCTAAAGCACGTTTAACTGCCGATGAACAAGCATTCCTAGATGGTCCTGTTGAAGAAGTCTGTAAAATGACAAATCAACATCAGGTATCACATCAATTAGGCGATTTGCCTCCAGAAATCTGGCAATTCTTAAAAGATCATGGCTTCTTCGCGATGATCATCAAGAAGAAATTTGGTGGTCTTGAATATTCAGCTTATGCCCAGTCATGCGTATTACAAAAGCTTGCTGGCGTCAGCAGTGAATTAGCCTCTACTGTTGGTGTTCCTAACTCATTAGGCCCTGGCGAGCTTTTACAGCACTATGGTACCAAAGAGCAGCAAGATCACTATTTACCTCGTTTAGCTAAAGGTATAGACGTGCCATGTTTTGCACTGACTAGCCCTGAAGCAGGCAGTGATGCTGGCTCAATTCCAGACTTTGGTGTGGTGTGTAAAGGTGAATTCCAAGGCGAAGAAGTGCTTGGTATGAAGCTAACATGGAACAAACGTTATATTACGTTAGCACCAGTCGCGACTGTATTAGGCCTGGCCTTTAAACTACGCGACCCTGAGCACCTACTAGGCGATAAAGAAGAATTAGGCATTACTTGTGCCCTTATTCCAACTGACATTCCAGGTGTTGAAACCGGTCGTCGTCACTTCCCATTGAACTGTATGTTCCAAAATGGTCCTACACGCGGTAACGAAGTGTTTGTACCATTAAGCTTCATTATTGGTGGCCCAGAAATGGCCGGCCAAGGTTGGAGAATGTTGGTTGAGTGTCTGTCTGTTGGTCGTGGTATTACCTTACCTTCAAACTCAGCCGGTGGCGTTAAAACTGCCGCTGTTGCTACAGGTGCTTATGCACGTATTCGTCGCCAATTTAAATTACCTATCGGTAAATTAGAAGGTATCGAAGAGCCAATGGCCCGTATCGGCGGTAACGCATATTTAATGGATGCCGTTGCAACCTTAACCACAACTGCCATCGATTTAGGTGAAAAACCTTCAGTTATCTCTGCCATCGTTAAGTATCACTTAACCGACAGAATGCAGAAATGTATTATTGATGCAATGGACATTCATGGTGGTAAAGGCGTCTGTCTTGGCCCAAATAACTATTTAGGTCGTGGCTATCAAGCTGCTCCAATCGCCATTACTGTTGAAGGTGCAAACATTCTAACGCGTTCAATGATTATTTATGGACAAGGTGCTATCCGCTGTCATCCATATGTATTGGCCGAAATGGAATCAGCGTTTGATACTGATGCAAACCGTGGCTTAGCTAACTTTGATTCAGCTATCTTTGGTCATATTGGTTTTGCAACGTCGAACTTTATTCGTAGTTTCTGGATGGGTGTTACCTCATCTTACTTCACCAATAGCCCTTACTCAGATAAAACAAAACGTTATTATCAACAGATGAACCGTTTCAGTGCAAACTTAGCGCTATTATCTGATTTGGCCATGGCGACACTGGGTGGCAACCTAAAGCGCAAAGAACGTATTTCTGCCCGCTTAGGTGATTTACTGAGCCAATTGTATCTAACTTCTGCCACGCTTAAGCGTTATGAAGACGATGGCCGTTTAACTGAAGATTTACCTTTAGTGCAATGGGCTGTTGAAGATTCATTATACAAGTTACAAGATTCATTAGATGACTTGCTTAACAACTTCCCAATGGGTTTAGGCATTGCACTACGTGCGGTAATCTTCCCATTCGGTCGCCCAATTAAGCGTCCTAGTGATGTGTTAGATCATAAAGTGGCTAAGATCATGCAAACGCCTTGTGCGAGTCGTGACCGTTTAGGTAAAGGCCAGTTCTGGACTGCTTCTGAGTTCAATCCAGTCGGTATCCAAGAACAAACGTTCAAAGATATCCTAGCTGCAGAACCACTCTATGACAAAGTCTGTAAAGCTGCTGGTAAACGTCTACCATTTATGTGGTTAGATAAAGTTGCTGCAGAAGGTAAAGCGCTTGGTGTGTTAAGCGACAGCGAAATCGCTTTACTTGAACGAGCTGAAATTGGACGTTTGAAATCAATTAACGTTGATGACTTCGATACCAATGAGCTTCAAGCACAACTTGCACCAAAAGCTAAGCAAGAGAAAGCAGCTTAGCTGCTAGGTTTAAAACCTAAAAATAAAAAGGGTAAAGCGTAAGCT
The DNA here is from genome assembly GCF_014164185.1 of Shewanella sp. SG44-6. Taxonomy (NCBI): domain Bacteria; kingdom Pseudomonadati; phylum Pseudomonadota; class Gammaproteobacteria; order Alteromonadales; family Shewanellaceae; genus Shewanella; species Shewanella sp. SG44-6. Next base: position 9,861 of record NZ_JACJER010000042.1, read on the forward strand.
TTACCCTTTTTTATAGTAATAAATTATTCAGATAACTAATGGACTAAGATGAAACACCTTACTGGATTACAATTGATGCAAGCCATGCTTAATGGCGACATCCCTGCCCCTTCAATCACCCAAACTATGCCAATGAACGCGATTGCGGTAAGCGAAGGCAGTGTCACCTTTGAAGCTTTCGCTGATGAGCGCCATCTCAACCCAATGGGCGGCGTGCATGGGGGTTTTGCTGCAACGGTTCTTGATTCAGCTACAGCATGTGCTGTGCACTCTGCATTACCCGCAGGTGTCGGTTATTCAACCATAGATTTAAATATTAAAATGGTTCGCCCTGTGCCTCAAAAGCAACGCTTATTGGCTAAAGGCAGCGTAATGAACTTGTCTACATCTCTGGGCATTGCAGAAGCAACCTTAACTACCGAAGACGGTAAACTATTGGCCACAGCCACCGCAAGCTGCCTTATTCTTCGTGGCAAATAGTCAATATTTGACCGCGTTAGGATGATCAGATTGTTAAACTCAAAATATTACTTCACTTGGGTTTAATCTATAGCCGCGCAGATATTCATGCTGGCAAGGTGTACTGAACTGTTCACGCCAGCCAATGTAACCTAATACAACAAGCCCTCAAATTAGCATGAAAACTCTTTTAAAACAGCAGCTTGAACTGCAAATTACCTTGAATTAACTCACAATAGACTAGATTATTCTGAGATGAGTAAACAAAAAGCCAGTCATGAAAATGACTGGCTTTTTGTTGTGCTTATTATCGTGTCAAACGAGGATCAATCGTCTTGTAATTCGATTTCCAACTGTTTGGCCACCGCTTCAGGAGAGCTACTGTTACGGGCAAATAAGCTGTATGCAACCGGGATGACAATCAAAGTAAAGAATGTTGCTAATAAAATCCCCGATAACACAACAACACCAATAACAAAGCGAGTTTCAGCACCGGCTCCAGACGCCATCACTAACGGAATCGCACCTGCTGCTGTCGTAATACCTGTCATTAGGATAGGTCGGAGTCGTTGTGTTGATGCTTGTAAAATGGCTTGTTGAAATTCAACTCCGCGATCGCGCAGCTGATTTGAAAACTCAACGATCAAAATACCATTTTTAGCCGCTAATCCTATCAACATAATAATACCAATTTGGCTGTATATATTCAGACTTTGACCTGTTAACCAAAGCCCCACGAGTGCACCTAAGGTGGCTAGTGGCACGGTTAACATAATGACCATGGGATGAATAAAGCTCTCAAATTGAGCCGCCAAAACCAAAAATACAATCCCTAACGCCAATAAAAAGACGAAGTTCATTGAACTACCAGAATCTTGGTAGTCAAGTGATGGACCTTTGTAACTTATGACCGCTTCGGCAGGCAAATAGGTTGCAGCCAAATCATTCAGGTAGTCTAACGCTTCCCCTAAACTATAATCTTCTGCCAAATTAGCTTCTAAGGTAATTGAGCGCATTCGATTATAACGGTTCAACGAACTGGCATCGGCGAACTCTTCAATTGAAACTAAATTAGATAAAGGGATCAATTCTTGAGAACGATCTGAACGCACGTAGATATTTTCCATATCGGTAGCCGTGCTTTGATTCTCACGATTACCTTCTACAATAACATCGTACTCTTCACCATCGCGCATAAAGGTGGTCACTAATCGAGAACCTAACATCGACTCGAGTGTTCTACCAATATGAGAAATTGACACACCTAAGTCTGCTGCTCGTTCACGATCAATCACTACCCGCAACTGTGGTTTAGTCTCTTGATAATCATGATCTAAGCCAATGAGTTTATGATTTTCTTTGGCTTTTTCTATCATGATATCGCGCCACTGAGCCAGTTCTTCATAGCTAGGACCACCAATCACAAACTGCACCGGTTTACCCACACCACGGCCAAATGCTTGGCGCATGATAGGAAACGCCCTTATACCGGCTAAGTCTGATAAACGACTGCGAATATCAACAATGATCTCGTTAGCACTTCGACGTTCCGCCCAATCTTCAAGAACAATAATCGCCATACCATTGGAGAAATCAGAGGAGCCTCCAAACCCACGCGGAGCACGGATCAATAAACGCTTAATTTCACCGCTTTCAACCAATGGCATTAAGCGTCCTTCTACTTCATCCATATATTTTTCAATATATTCAAAGCTCGCCCCTTGCGGCCCATTAACCATTAAGAACATGGAACCACGGTCTTCTTGCGGCGCGAACTCTTGTGGCACTTTATTGAGTAAAAAACCACTAAATGCAAAGGCAATTAATACAACTAGCGATACTAGAACAGGACTTTTCATGCCTATTTTCAGGGTGGTCAAATACCAGCCAGATAAAATATTCATCATCTTATCGACTTGTTTAACTAACCACGGATCTTGATCGGCCGGTTTAAGTAACTTAGAACACATCATCGGCGTCAGTGTTAATGCAACAACACTGGAAAAAATCACCGCAGCACTCATGGTGACCGCAAACTCTTTAAACAGCTTGCCTAAATCGCCCTCGAGGAAGGTGATCGGCATAAACACAGCAACCAGCACCAAAGTTGTCGCCACTACAGCAAAAGCGACTTCACGAGCGCCCAAAAAAGCGGCCTTCAATGGTGAATCGCCATCTTCAATACGCCTGTGAATATTTTCCAGCATGACGATGGCATCATCGACCACCATACCAATCGCCAATATCATCGCCAGTAAGGTTAATAAATTGATGGTATAACCAAGTGCATACAGCACAATAAAGGTAGCCAATAAAGATACCGGTACCGTAATGGCAGGAATAAGCATGGCCCTGACCGAACCTAAGAATAAATAAATCACCACAATAACTAACACCATGGCGATAAAGAGGGTTTGATACACCTCATCGATGGAAGCTTCAATGAACACTGAACTGTCGTAGGAGCGTTTAATGTGCATCCCTGCTGGCAGGGTTGGATTTAATTTATCGACCAAGGCATTGGCCGCTCGCGCCACTTCTAAAGTATTGGCTGTTGATTGCTTACTGACACCTAAACCAATCATTGCTTCTTTATTGCCCCGGAACATAATCCGTTCTTCTTCAGAACCAATATCGACCTTAGCCACATCGCCAAGTTTAACTAAGTAGCCATCCTCACCTTGGGTTATCACCAAGTTTGAAAAATCTTCCGCGGTTTTGAATACTCTGTCTAAACGCACGGTAAAAATACGTTCTTTTGATTCAATTGAACCGGCGGGTAATTCTACGTTTTCTGCCCGCAATGCTGCTTCAACGTCTGATACGGTTAAGTTACGCGAGGCTAATGCCTGACGGTCAATCCAGATCCGTAAGGCATACACCTTACCGCCACCTAAACGCAGTGTTGATACGCCATCAATCACCGAAAAACGATCCACTAGATAACGGTTGGCATAATCAGTGAGCTGTAAAATATCCATTTGGTCTGATACCAAATTGAGCCACATGATCACTTCATCGCCGCCGTTCGCTTTATAAATCGATGGCGCGTCCGCTTCTATAGGAAGCCTTTCAAGTAAACCAGAAATGCGATCACGCACATCATTTGTTGCGGCCTCAATATCACGATTAATATCAAACTCAATGGTCACACTTGAGCGCCCATCACTACTGGATGAACTGATATGACGAATGCCTTCTACGCCACTAATTTGATCTTCAATCAGCTGAGTAATCCGGCTTTCGACTACCGATGCACTGGCACCACGATAACTGGTTTCCACCGACACAATCGGTGGATCGATATTGGGATATTCACGCAGCGGTAATTTACCAAAAGACACCAGACCCAATACAATCAGCAAAATACTGATTACAGATGCTAAGACCGGCCTTTTAACCGATAAGTCAGTTAATATCATGCCGATGTCTCCATTCCTTCGACTTGAGCGAAGGTGAAGTTTTCGGCTTGCTGCACTTTAACAGTATCACCAGGACGAACTTTGAGAATGCCACGAATAATAATTTGTTGACCCACGTCAAGGCCTTTAGCTATTTCAACCCAACCTCGAGAACGTGTACCTAAAGTCACTTCAATTTGTTCTACTTTGTTTTCTGCATTAACGAAATAAACAAAGTGCTTGTTTTGAATTGGGATAATAGCAGCTTCGGGTAACAATAATGCTTCACGACTTTGCTTAATTAAGCGCACCTTCATTAACATGCCGGGCAGTAATTTATAATCATCATTTGGCATAACAGCACGTACGATTACCGCGCGAGTATCTGGATTAACACGGGTGTCTATTGAGGTAACAACACCTTTAAATATCTGCTCTGGGTAAGCTACAGCTCGAGCTTCAACGAGTTTACCTGGCTGTAATTCTTGAATGAAACGTTCTGGTACAGAAAAGTCTAATTTAATTTTGCTCACATCATCCAGAGTACTGATTTGCTCGCCCGGGGTAACTAAGCTGCCCACACTGACTTGACGTAAACCAAGTTTACCCGCAAATGGAGCTTTAATTGCACGGTCTTCTAGGGCCGCTTTTGCCTGTTGCACTTCTGCACGAGTGGTATCAATTAAACTTTGTAAACGGTCACGCTCTAACTCGGCAATGGTTTTACTGGTGACCAATGAGCGGATACGATCTAATTCACGTAAATTTTCAACTAGCTTGATTTCGGTTACGGCCAGCTTGGCTTTATGTTCCTCGTTTCTGAGCTGCACGAGCAGTGCACCTTTTTCGACCAAATCACCGTCATTAAAAGCAATCTTAGTGACAATTTCAGTAACTTTGGATGTCACGATAATAGACTCGTACGCTTTACCAGTACCCAAAGCTTCTACTTCATCACGAATAGGCATAATCGCCACTTTAGCAACAACCACGTTTGGTATAGGCCGTGGACGTTGAACAATAGCTTCTTCAGGAGACATTAAGTTGTACGCCAACAGTGCCGCTAGCACTATGACGATCAGTACGATTATCTTTTTCATTTTGAGTCCAAAACCATTAAAGGCTAAATGAATTATGTATAGGATTAATGAGCTTATGTGATTGTACTTAGCAATGATTCCACATCAAGTCGTTTTACTTTTGCTTACAAATTACGAACATATCCAACAATTAGATCATATCCTTTCCATATTCACTTAATTGGCTGTTTTAACCAAGATTTAAGCGCTTTATGAATATTTTAGGCAGTATTTGAGTAAAAAAAGTATTACAGCCTGATTGTCGACACATGCTGTGACAAATTGCTTAACATAATGACGCCATTGTTCAGGCTCAAATTTGCAAAATTGCTGCGTTAACTGTCAAAACAACAATTAACAACTTGCCAACGCCTAGGCAAAAAAATGGTATTGAGGGCTTGTGAAGAGCAAAAAAAAGAGACGCTTTAAGCGTCTCTTTTTTTGGTCCAAGCTATGCATGAAACTTAACGAACTTTTCGGTCTTCTTGCATTAAGTCAGAGATAATTTTGTACACTTCAGTAATAGACTCATCAGGAAGAGGTTTGTCTTCTGCATCACGAAGTAAAATTTTAGTCTGATTGACATCATCTGTTTCTTTAAGCAATAAACGATAATTGCCTTTTTTCAGTGTTAATTTCTCTTCGCTCCATAACGAGCTCCAGAAACCACCACTTTCTTCTAGATTAATGTAAAACAAACCTTGGCTGTTATCGGTATCAACAACATCAAAACCCATTTCCGGTAATACTAAACGCAAACGATCCCATACTGACTTGTAACTTGCGTCAGCTAACCAATAAGCCGCTTCGTCAGTATTTGTGACTAAGTTGACCTTAATCCCAAGGCTTTGCTCAATTCGTGCAGCACGAATCGCTTGATCACGTTTGATGCTCATGTAAGCAATAGCATTATTAAGCATGTCAGTGGTATAACGACGCTTATCTTCACCGCTTAATAAGATTTGCTGATCTTTATCGTCATAGAACTCTTGGTGTTCAATTAAATCTATCGCCACAGTACCTGAACGACCGTGGGGTTTTACGTCTATTTGAAAACGGTAACGCTGACGCAGTTGATACACTTTGTCACTGCTCCACCAATTAGACTCAATGATTTCATCATTTTCAATCCAATCTGTTTCAATAAAACCGGCATTCATATCTTCACTACGAACAGGGATATTGCTCTTCGCTAGATAACCGTTGATGACGTCATAAATTTCTTGTTTTAAATCTGTGGTGCTTTCAATCGATTCAATCACAACACGAATATTGTCACTGCTTTCTTCGATATGAGTACCTTCGGCCATAGGTAACACTTGTAATGGCGCACGGATATCAAGATTTTTACCAACGAGTTGTTTATTGACCTTGTTACTTACCGCAGGAATATCATATTCCTTGCTATAAGTTGGCGTATTTAGCCCTTGTGGGATAGTCAATAATGGTGCAGTTTCAGCATTAATGAAATCATCATTACCATTTGCCTGACGGCGGTCTAATGGCGTAGAGCAAGCTGAAACAGCTGCAACAAGGAGTAACGGAGTGACTTTCTTTAACATGAATTTATTTTACCTCAATATGAGCTTGTTTCATTGTTTCTATTAACAGACCATGAAACTGCTCAGAAAGTTCAGTTAAAGGTAAACGAATGTGGCCATTAGCAATCAAACCCATTCTATGAACAGCCCATTTCACAGGGATAGGGTTGGCTTCACAAAATAACGAGCTATAGATGCCCATGAGTGGTTTATCGATTGATTCAGCTAATTGTGTATTTTTGGCTAACGCAGCATCACACATGGCTTTAAACGCATGTGGAACAATATTATTTGCTACGGAAATCACACCATTACCACCCAACAATAAAAACTCGCGGGCAGTGGCATCATCGCCGCTATAAAGTAAAAAGTCATCACCACACAATTCACGTAAACGTGCCACACGGCTCAAGTCACCAGTGGCTTCTTTTACACCAATAATGTTACTGACACTTGATAACTCAGCCACAGTTTCAGGCTTCATATCAACTGCAGTTCGACCTGGTACGTTATATAAAATTTGAGGAATATCAGTACTTGCAGCAACGGCCGTATAATGGGCAATTAAGCCCTTAGGCGTTGGCTTATTATAATAAGGCGTGACACCCAACATGGCGACAACACCTGATTTTTGCATGGCTTTGGTTAAGTCAATAGCTTCAGCCGTTGCATTGGCGCCATTACCACCAATAACGGCGATACGACCTGCGGCAAACTTAACAGTTTGGCTGACAACAGCGGCGTGCTCTGCCATAGGCAATGTTGCTGACTCACCAGTAGTACCGACCGCGACAATGGCATCAGTACCTTGTTCAATATGAAACTCAACAAGTCGTTCAAGACTTGAATAATCTACTGTGCCATCACTGTTCATTGGAGTGATTAAGGCTACGATGCTTCCGTTTATCATCTATCTTCCCCACGGTTTCAGGATTCGCTATGTTACTGATGCCAACCACTAATGACAAGCTCTTCGGTAACCATAAACTGAAATAAGTCATTTATGCTATTTAATGCACGTAACCTAGCATCTTTAGAGCCATTGCGCTAAAAAATAATCATATTTATGTGAGTGATATAGGTTAGTATATTGAGGTGTTTTAATGAAAAATGATAACATAAACACCCGCACCAAAACTTACATGCTTAGCGTAAGTTTTCGCTCAAAGATATCGACAAGTGAGGAAAATCCATGACCAATTATCTGGTCGTTACGGCAATGGGCGCAGACCGTCCGGGGTTAGTGAGTCGCCTAGCACGTTTAGCAAGTGAATGTGATTGCGATATTGTAGATAGTCGTATGGCATTATTTGGTAATGAATTTACCCTAATTATGATGATATCGGGCTCTTGGACAGCGATAACAAAAATTGAAAGCTTGTTACCGGCATTGAGTGTTGAACTTGAACTCATGACCGTCATGAAACGAACATCTAAACATACGCCGAAAAACTTTATCTCACGTATTGAAGTCATTTTTAATGGCGAAGACCAACGTGGAACCATGAAGAGTATTACTCAGTTTTTAGCAGAAAGAGGCCTCGATTTAGCGGCCGTCCGCTCCCACGCTGATGATAACGATAGTCTTAAAACCCAGTCGATTTTATTAGCCATTAATATTCCAGAAAAAGTCGACCTATTAAAACTTGAACAGGGTATTCATGAACTGGCAGAATCGATGTCGTTAGAGTGCAGCATTAAGCGTATGCAGGGCATTGCTGCACCTTAATCCAATATTCACATCAGATAGTAGTGAACTTTGTTACTAACATTGACGTAATAAATTCACTTTTATCCGCTAAAGGAAACATGATGAACACACTACAAGTTGGTGATACAGCACCAAAATTTTCATTACAAAATCAAGCTGGCGAAACCATTTCTTTGCAAGACACACTCACCAAAGGCCCTGTCTTAGTCTATTTCTATCCTAAAGCGGCAACGCCAGGTTGCACAGTACAAGCTCAAGGTCTGCGCGATATCAAAGCACAACTTGATGGCTTAAATGTAACTGTTTTTGGTATTAGTCCTGATCCTGTGGCGAAACTGGCCAAATTTGCTGAAAAGCAAGCGCTCAACTTTACTCTGCTAAGTGATGAAGACCATGCCGTTGCCGATGCCTTCGGAGTATGGGGAGAAAAATCATTTATGGGTAAAACTTATGACGGGATTCACCGTTTGAGTTTTATCGTTGGTACTGATGGCAAAATTAGCCATTTACTCAATAAGTTTAAAACCAAAGATCATCATCAAGTTGTGCTAGACACTCTTGCGCAATAGTGGATTGAGTTAACAGGCCTCAATCGACATTAGCCTGTATCACTCAGTAGACAATAAAAAGGCTTAGCATTTAATTGCTAAGCCTTTTTCGTATTTACGATTAACTCAATGACGACTCAAATAACGCTAAGGCTTAAAGAGTTTTAGGATCTGATTTTTCTTCAGACATAGTGTCCGTCGATTGCGGCTCTTTGTCTGTTGAGGCCGATGCCATGGCAGCTTTGGCTTTCTCATTTGCAGCCAGCTCTTTCGCCAATTCAGAGGTTTCTTGCTTAATCAGTGTGGCCTCCTCCTCGGCTAATAAGCGCGCTTTTTCCTGTTCTTCAAACAGTGCAAGTTCTTCCTCTTTACGGCGGGCTTTTTCAATGGCTCGTTGCTCAGCTTCTTGCGCTTCTCGAATAGCTCTTGCTTCAGCGGCTGCTTTTGCTTCTGCCTCTGCTAAGGCTTTCGCTTGGCGATCAGCTTCATCGTCTAATGCACGTTGAATAACCGCCTGATCTTGCGCCTCTTGTGGTAATAAACTAATAAGCTCTATGCCCACTGGCAACACAATAGCTTCAACACCTGATAGCACTTTAACCTTACCTTCTTTGGTTAAATAAACCAGCGGCAAAGCGGTTTCACCATAGCGTTTTTTAAAATGCTCAAAGGTGAAGTTTTCAGTAATGTTGGTAATTTTGAGTACTGCACCTTTTGCCATTAACGTAGCAATTTTAGCGTAAGAAATATTCTCACCAAATAAACATAAACGCTTTAGATAAGATTCAGATAGTTGATGACGCGCACTGGCGCTGTCGGCATTGTTTAAACCATATACTTTTTCAGTGCCCATTAAATCTTGAAAATGAAATGTTACTAAAGGATTTAACTGACGATATGGTGACATCACTAATACTCGGCCAATACCGCTTAAATCCATGTAATTTGAAGCATGCTCCGATGCCGGATTACCAAAATACACTGGAATGTTTTCCATTCGAGCTTGGCGAATACTGTCCCAGTTGTTATCAGCTAAAATAACTTTGATATTTTTAGACATTAAAATTGATGCCAATTCACGGGAAAACTTAGATGCACCAAAGATTAATAACCCTTGGTTAGAACCTTCTTTTACCCCTAAAAACTTAGCCCAACGGCCCGCGGTTAAACTCTGAATAACCACAGTGCCGATAATGATTAAGAACACTAGCGGCACGATTGAACTGGCCCCTTCTAAACCCACTGACTCTAATTTTATCGCAAACAAGGATGAAATCGCTGCCGCAACGATACCGCGAGGGGCAACCCAGCTTAAAAACCACTTGTCATTAGATGATAAATTCGTGCCTAAACCTGAAACCCATATACTCAATGGCCGTGCAATAAACATCACCACCAACAACACGCCAAGGCCACCGAAACCAAGGTCGAGCATAGCACCAGAATCAAGACGCGCCGCCAGTAGGATAAATAATGCCGAAATTAACAGTACTGTAAGGGTCTCTTTAAATTCGAGAATGTCAGCAATATCAACCCCGCGCATATTGGCGAGCCAAATACCCATTACGGTCACAGTTAATAGACCAGACTCTTCCTGAATAATATTTGAACCAACAAAGATACCCAGCATAATGGTAAGTACTGCGGTATTACGTAAATAATGTGGAAACAAGTTCTTACGTATCGCCAGACCGGTTAAATACCCTGCTGCTGCGCCTAAACCAAAACCAAGGAGTAAGGTCAGGCCTAAGGCATTTAATACATGAGTGGTGGGATCGGCAGCCACGGCAATATACTCAAACACCAGTACGGCCAATAGAGCGCCAATGGGATCAATAACAATACCTTCCCAACGCAAAATGCTGGCTAAATTGGATTTGGGTTGCACGGTACGCAACATAGGCACAATAACGGTTGGTCCTGTCACGACCACCAATGCACCAAACAACATGGCTATTGCCCAATCAAAACCGAGCAGATAATGGGCTGCTGGGGCAATACACGCCCAAGTAATGAAAGCGCCAATGGTCACGAGATGCGTCACCATTCGTCCGTGTTCTTTAATTTCTTTAAAGTTAAGTGTTAATGCACCTTCAAACAAGATGACAGCAACACCGAGGGAAATGATAGGAAACAATAAATCGCCAAAAATCTCATCTGGATCTAATATGCCTAATCCGGGCCCAAGTAATAGACCACACAACAACAGTGGTAAAATTGCTGGCAGACGTAATTTCCAACCTATCCATTGACACAAAAGCGACAACACACCGATTAATGCCAGCATGCCTGTAATGTGTTCAACCATATTTGTTTCCTTCTTTTTCGATACACCACAAGATAACATCTATGCAATGCGCTTCACGATCATACGTGAACTGTAATATCCATCAGGCTTAATATTTTATAACCTAACCCAAAAGTTATTCAGATGTTGACGAGTAATCGAAGTCTGAATCTTGTTAATTCACGGCGCCAAAATAGTATCTAGTCAGGCTAACAATACTCATTGTTGTCGTAAATTCAGCATATAACATACTACTTTAACTGTAGGATCAAGCGTTTTTGACGGTCATCACATTTTGTACCGATAACAAAGTAACATATTAAGTCTATAATTTAATTGTTAAATTTTTATGTCTGTAAACGATATTAGATTAATCTTACAGGCTAAATTATCGACAAAAAAAACCTTGGCATGACCAAGGCTTTTTCTATTTGACACAAAACATAGTCATATTGGCTATTGCGGTACTCTTACATTACCTTCCATTAATACTCGAGCACTGCGGCTCATTATGGCTTTTTTAACCTGCCATTGACCATCAAGCAACTGCGCTTGTGCCCCGACTCTGAGCGTGCCTGAAGGGTGACCAAAACGGACTGCGGTTCTTTCGCCACCGCCAGCAGCTAAATTAACTAAGGTGCCTGGAATTGCCGCAGCCGTGCCAATTGCAACAGCAGCAGTGCCCATCATAGCGTGATGTAATTTCCCCATAGACAACGCACGTACAACTAAATCAATATCATCTTTGGTCACGGTTTTACCGCTGGAAGAAACATACTCAGCATGCGGTGCAACAAAGGCGACTTTGGGGGTATGCTGACGAGCAGCGGCTTCTTCAATATGGTTAATCAACCCCATTTTAACAGCACCATAAGCTCGAATAGTTTCAAACATGGCTAAGGCTTTATCATCATTATTAATGTCATCTTGTAGCTCAGTGCCAAGATAATTAATGTCAGCAGCATTGATGAAAATGGTAGGAATACCGGCATTAATCATGGTGGCTTTAAACGTTCCCACACCAGGTACCTCAAGTTCATCGACCACATTACCCGTTGGGAACATAGCGCCTTCACCATCTGCGGGGTCTAAAAACTCAACTTGAACTTCAGCGGCAGGAAATGTCACTCCGTCCAGTTCAAAATCGCCCGTTTCCTGCACTTCACCATTGGTTATCGGCACATGGGCAATAATGGTTTTATGAATATTGGCTTGCCAAATCCGCACAACAGCAGTGCCATTGTGTGGTACGCGGCTGGGATCAATTAAACCGTTGCTGATTGCAAATGAGCCAACTGCTGCGGTTAAATTACCGCAGTTACCACTCCAATCGACAAACGGTTTATCAATAGCCACTTGGCCAAATAGATAATCAACATCGTGATCGGCTTGAGTACTTTTAGATAAGATTACCGTTTTACTAGTGCTAGAGGTTGCACCGCCCATACCATCGGTTTGTTTACCGTAAGGATCAGGGCTGCCAATCACGCGCAGCAACAATGCATCACGCGCTGCACCCGCCACTTGGGCCGCTGCTGGCAAGTCAGTTAAGCTGAAAAACACCCCTTTACTGGTGCCGCCACGCATATAGGTTGCGGGGATCTTTATTTGTGGTAAATGTGCCATAACTTCATCCTATTATAAAACATAAAAATCGGTAGCTTATGCGTTATAAACTACCGATTAAGCTAGACGAATATGAGGCTAGTTAGCCACTTCATTGGCTAAAAAGTCTTGCGCAAAACGTTGTAATACACCGCCAGCTTCATAAATCGACAGTTCTTCAGCCGTGTCGACACGACACTTCACCGCAATCGTCACTTGCTCACCGTTTTTACGCGTCATGATCACATCTAACATAGCACCCGGCTTACGCTCGCCAACCACATCATAGGTTTCTGTGCCATCAATCTGATAAGTATGACGGTTATGACCTGCTGTGAATTCAAGCGGTAACACGCCCATACCGACTAAGTTGGTACGGTGAATACGCTCAAAACCTTCAGCAACAATCACTTCAACACCCGCAAGGCGCACGCCTTTTGCTGCCCAGTCACGAGATGAGCCTTGACCATAATCAGCACCAGCAATGATAATCAGTTGCTGTTTACGCTCCATATAGGTTTCAATGGCTTCCCACATGCGAGTGACTTGGCCTTCTGGCTCTAAACGCGCCAGCGATCCTTGTTTCACTTTGCCGTTTTCCTGCACCATTTCGTTAAACAGTTTTGGATTGGCAAATGTCGCACGCTGGGCGGTTAAGTGATCGCCTCTGTGAGTGGCATAAGAGTTAAAGTCTTCTTCCGGTAAACCCATTTTATGTAAATAGGCGCCTGCGGCACTGTCGAGCATAATTGCGTTTGATGGCGATAAATGATCTGTAGTGATGTTGTCGCCCAATACCGCTAATGCGCGCATACCTTTCATCGAACGCTCACCCGCTAAGGCTCCATCCCAATAAGGTGGACGACGAATATAAGTGCTTTGTGGACGCCAATCATATTGTGGATTAACGTGACTGCCATATTCTACTTTGATGTCGAACATCGGTTCGTACACTTTACGGAACTGTTCGGGTTTAACGCTAGCTTTAACAACCGCATCGATTTCTTCGTCGGTAGGCCAAATGTCTTTTAATGTAACCGCTTGACCTTGGTTATCGATACCTAAGATATCTTTTTCAATATCAAAACGAATGGTACCGGCAATCGCGTAAGCTATCACTAATGGCGGTGCGGCTAAAAATGCTTGTTTAGCGTATGGGTGAATACGTCCATCGAAATTGCGATTACCCGATAACACAGCCGTTGCGTATAAATCACGATCAATCACTTCTTGTTGAATAACCGGATCGAGTGCGCCACTCATGCCGTTACAAGTGGTACAGGCAAAGCCGACAATGCCAAAGCCTAAGTTTTCCAGCTCAGGTAACAAGCCCGCTTCTTCTAAATATAACTGCACCGCTTTAGAGCCAGGCGCAAGCGATGATTTCACCCAAGGTTTACGTAATAAACCACGTGCATTGGCATTTCGTGCTAATAACCCCGCGGCAATCATGTTGCGAGGGTTACTGGTGTTAGTACAGCTAGTAATGGCGGCAATAATCACGGCACCATCGGGCATTTTTCCTGGCTCATTTTCAACTACGCCGCTAATGCCGCGAGCAGCAAGCTCAGAGGTTGGAACCCGAGAATGCGGATTTGAAGGACCGGCAATGTTACGCCCAACCGATGACAAATCAAAGTGCAGAACACGCTCATACACAGCATTCGTTAAGGTGTCGGCCCATAAACCGGCTTGTTTGGCGTAGGTTTCGACTAATTTAACTTGTGCGTCTTCACGACCGGTTAATGTCAAATAATCAATGGTTTGCTTATCGATATAAAACATCGCCGCGGTGGCGCCGTATTCAGGTGTCATGTTGGTAATGGTGGCGCGATCGCCCAAGGTTAAATGGGTGGTACCTTCACCATAAAACTCAAGATACGATGACACGACTTTTTGCGCCCGTAAGTATTCGGTTAAAGCTAATACAATATCGGTAGCAGTAATGCCTGGTTGTGGTTTACCGGTAATTTCAACACCAACAATTTCCGGTAAACGCATGTAAGATGCGCGGCCGAGCATCACGCTTTCCGCTTCTAAACCACCTACGCCAATGGCTATAACACCTAACGCATCTACATGAGGTGTATGGCTATCGGTGCCGACTAGGGTATCAGGGAACGCCACACCATTTTGAGCATGCACCACTGGCGACATACGTTCTAAGTTAATTTGATGCATGATGCCGTTACCCGGTTGGATAACATCAACATTTTTAAACGCCGTTTTAGTCCAGTTGATAAAATGAAAACGGTCTTCATTACGACGGTCTTCAATTGAGCGGTTTTTCTCAAACGCGTCTTTATCAAAGCCGGCATGTTCTACCGCTAACGAATGATCGACAATCAATTGAGTCGGTACAACAGGGTTAACCTTTGATGGGTCACCGCCTTTTTCTGCAATGGCATCACGTAAACCGGCTAAATCAACTAAAGCGGTTTGCCCTAAAATATCGTGACACACCACGCGAGCGGGATACCACGGAAAGTCGAGGTCATTTTTACGCTCAATCAGCTGTTTTAACGAATCAGTCAACGTCTCTGGCGCACAGCGACGCACTAAGTTCTCGGCAAACACGCGAGAACAATAAGGCAGTTTGGCATAAGCGCCCGCCTCAATGGCATCAACGGCTTCTTCGGTATCAAAGTAGTCTAAAGTTGTGCCGGGTAAAGGTTTACGATAATCAGTATTCATAGTAAGACCCACAGTAAATTTGGTGATCGGTGAGCGGTTGTTGATATCAGCTAAGTTAAGACATCACCGCATTTGATATGCGTTAATTGAAAAAAGCCGAGCCATCATATTGATACTCGGCTAATCAGATTAACGTTGGCTGATAGCAACCACTTTACGTGGCTCACTACCAACATAATCAGCACTTGGACGAATAATGCGATTGTTCGAACGCTGTTCCATTACGTGTGCCGCCCAACCTGTTAAACGTGAACAAACAAAGATTGGCGTAAATAACTTAGTTGGAATACCCATAAAATGATAAGCAGAGGCATGGAAGAAATCGGCATTACAAAATAGCTTTTTGGTGTCCCACATAAACTCTTCACAGGCGACAGAAATGTCATATAAAGATGTATCACCGTTTTCATGAGCCAATTTTTCAGACCATGCTTTAATGATCACATTACGTGGATCTGACACGCTATAAATAGCATGACCAAAGCCCATGATTTTTTCTTTGCGTTCAAGCATCAAGGCCATTTGCACTTTAGCATCGGCAGGCGAGCTAAATTTTTGGATCATCTCCATCGCGGCTTCGTTCGCACCACCGTGCAGCGGACCGCGTAATGAACCAATCGCGCCAGTCACACACGAATACATATCTGATAAGGTTGATGCACATACGCGCGCAGTAAAGGTAGATGCATTAAACTCATGCTCTGCATAAAGAATCAACGACACATCCATTACACGGCGATGTTGCTCTGACGGCGTTTCACCACGAAGTAACTTAAGGAAATGGCCACCAAGAGAGTCTTCATCTGTAGTGCAATCAATTTCAACACCGTCATGGCTGTAACGGTACCAATAACACATGATAGCTGGGAACGCGGCAAGCAAGCGGTTCGAGGCCTTATGTTGCTGAGTAAAATCAACTTCTGGTTCAAGGTTACCTAAAAACGAGCAACCTGTACGCATCACGTCCATCGGATGTGCATCAGCAGGGATCAGTTTTAATACGGCTTTAAGGGCAGCGGGTAAATCACGCTGCGCTTTCAACTCGGCTTTATAAGCACTTAATTGTGCTTGAGTCGGCAATTCACCATTAAATAACAAATACGCGACTTCTTCAAAGGTCGCATTATCGGCTAAATCTGATACATCGTAACCGCAATAAGTCAGACCTGAACCTGATTTACCCACAGTACATAATTTAGTTTCGCCTGCACTCTGACCGCGTAATCCTGCGCCTGATAATTTCTTGTCAACCATGATCTCTTCCTTATTATGCTTGTCGCGATTGAGCAGTACTTAATCGCGATTGTAGGGTATTTTTATTTTGATTATAAAAGCAGTCCACACTCTAAGAGTGGCTGGCTATTTGTTTTTGCCTTCGGCAAATAGGCTGTCTAATTTTTGTTCATAATCGTGGTAGCCTAAATAGTCATACAAATCCATTCGCGTTTGCATGGTATCAACCACCGCTTTTTGGTCGCCATCAACTAAAATAGCGTTGTAGACATTTTCGGCTGCTTTATTCATCGCACGGAATGCGCTCAATGGGTACAACACCATAGATGCGCCCCACTCGCCTAATTGCTGCTTATTCCACAGTTCAGTTTGGCCAAACTCGGTAATGTTAGCCAAAATAGGCACATCAAGTGCTGCTGCAAAAGCACGATAATGCTCTTCGGTTTTAATTGCCTCAGCAAAAATACCGTCGGCACCCGCTGCAACATAGGCTTTAGCACGTTCAATTGCTGCTTCAAGGCCTTCTTGAGCAAATGAGTCTGTGCGCGCCATAATGAAAAAGTCAGGATCTGTGCGGGCATCAACAGCCGCTTTAATGCGGTCAACCATTTCTTCTACTGGGACAATTTCTTTATTAGGACGATGGCCACAACGCTTTTGCGCTACTTGGTCTTCCATGTGCACAGCGGCTGCGCCCGCTTTTTCCATATCACGAATAGTTTTGGCAATATTAAATGCCCCGCCCCAACCAGTATCAATGTCCACCAGCAAAGGTAAATCACAAGCAGATGTAATACGTTGCACATCAACCAACACATCATTTAATGATGTCATGCCTAAATCTGGTAAACCATAAGAGGCGTTAGCCACGCCACCACCGGATAAGTAAATGGCTTGATGGCCAATTTGCTTAGCCATCATTGCTGAATAAGCATTAATGGCACCCACTATTTGCAGTGGTTTGTTATTGGCTAATGCTTGACGAAATTTTTTACCTGCACTCATGATATTTCCCTCTCTGCAATTAATACTGTAAACGCGAAACGCTACAGAATAGTCGTTACGATAATTTATGTTCGATACTATTTTTAGAATACAAAATATGGCGGCGCATCAGCATTTCGGCTAATTCTGCGTCACGATTTAAAATGGCCTGAACAATATGTTTGTGTTCATCATAAGCAGTCGTTACACGCGGACCCGCCATGCCAAGTTGCACTCGATACATGCGCACCAAGTGATAAATGCCATCAAATAGCATTGAAATTAGGTGTTTATTTTTACTGCCTAAGATGATGCGGTAATGAAAATCAACATCGCCAGCTTCTTGATAATAAGACTCGCCACCTTTGACCTCGTCAAAGTGAGATTGCAATAACTGGTTTAAATCGGCTATTTCATCGTCGGTCATGTTCTTTGCCGCTAACCGTGCTGCCATTCCTTCAAGTGATTCACGCACTTGGTATAATTCGATAAGTCCCTGAGGTGACAAGGCTACGACTCTGGCACCGACGTTCGCTTTACGCTCAACAATATGGCACGACTCTAAGCGGTTAATGGCTTCACGGATCACCGCACGGCTGACGGCATACTTTGTCGACAATTCAGTTTCACTCAACTTAGAACCCGCTGCAATACGACCTTCGACGATATCGTCTCTTAGGGCTATAAAGGTCTTATCTGCTGAAGTAATCGGCTGGATCATGCTCATACCTTGAATATAAAATGGGATAACTCAAAACAAGTTGTCGACAATATAGCACCTTTAAGGCGTATAACAACCCCAAAATAGACTTTTTGTCGACAATAAATAAAATCCCCTCCTAAAGTGTTACCTATCACTAATTTATGCAATCAGTCGGTAATGCCTTAAGTCAGCCCATGCTAATATTAGCCAAAATGGCATTACTGATATCAATATGATGCCCAGATGCTCACCCAACTGTCCGTTTTACTCAGTGTTGAGCAAACAATGGATAAGTCGAATAATAAAATAAGGGTTTCTTAATGAGCCAACATTTAGCCTGTCATCTTGAATTGATCCATCTATTTGTTCACGTGGTCAATGCCGGAGGGTTTTCGTCTGCTGCGCAAGAATTACAGTTACCTATTGCCACCGTTAGTCGCAAAATCAGTAAACTAGAACAGAGCCTCAATACTCAGTTAATTATGCGCAGCACACGTAAGCTGCGATTAACAGAAGAAGGCGGAGCGTTATTCGACCGTTATCATCATGTGGTGGCACAGTTCGATACGATTTGTGGCCAAGCCCTCAATGAACCCCAAAGCACTTTGCGGATATCAACACCCGTCTCTATTACCTCGATGATCTTAATTGAAGCGATTAATGACTTTTCAAAACAACATCCGCACATTCAACTGCATATCACCCAAAATAACAGCACCATTGATTTAATCGATGAAGGTGTCGACGTCGCGATAGTAGGTGGTGCGCAACCAGACTCATCTTGGGTGTCAACATCATTAGGGGTGTTGAACTACGGACTCTACGCATCGCCAACTTATGCCAAGCAACTGATTGAACTACAGCATCCGCAGCAGCTGGTTGATTACCAATTAATTAAAGTATGGCCATTGTTTAACTGGAGCTTAAAACATTGCGACGGTGAGCAATATTATTACGATGGACCAGCAAAGTTAACTTTAGGTGATTTACACGGCGCAGTGCGGGCAGCCGTCGGTGATGGCGGGATTTTATACGGACCTGAGTTATTCGTTAAACAACAGCTTTTACACGGTGAGCTGATCACAGTATTACCACAATGGGCCGGCGAGCATCGCCGTATCAGCATCTTGTATCATCAACGCCGACAACAGCCATTAAAGGTAAAATTGTTTATTGAGTTTCTGCAGCAGCGAGCCGCGAGTATTTTCGACTATTTTTAAGCTGTACTTGGGTTTAACTACTTGGAATGATTGAACGCTTTTATAAGGCAGTGGATGGCTATTTTTACTGATTTGAGTTGCGGTTTTTGCTGTTGCAATGGCTTGATGATATCGATTCAATCTGACAAACAGTTACAGTGATGTCACTGACTTAGTCAATGGCATCACGGCAAGCTAGTGTTAATGAGTCATGAGTTAAACATTACTCACGACTCTTGGCTCATATAAATTAATACAAATACACATTTAAGCTACAGGCACCATGAGCGCCCACCACTAATGCTTGCTCAATATCAGCCGTTTTAGACGGACCCGATATAAATAATCCTAAATCACCTTGTTGCAGCGATACCTGTTTAACGGCTTGATGCATATTGGCGACAATATTGTCTTTGGATAATGCCAAGATCAGGTTTTCGCAAATAAACGGCGTCACTCTATGACTCGGTTGATTAACCCAAATCGCACCGTTTTCGGCCACACCGAGATCGCCTGGAATCACAGCATAATCAATATCCGCTAAAAGATGCGCAGTTGTTGGCACTGAACGATTACCTTTAATACCCTCAATTAATGATATCACCTGCATATTTTGCTTTATCAGATCATCTACAGCTTGCTGGAGCGAGGCTAAACCGCCGTCAGTGTGAAGCGTAGCTGCAACAGACTGTAAACTGGCATTAAACTGGCCGACAAGATCATCATTATTTGCCACAACATCGATCTCAGGCATGGCATGATTATCCAATGCCGACTCTGATAATGCTGATAAAATGGTTTGTTTACTCGACATATTAACGTCTCCGATTCTTGTTATACCAGCTAGCAAAGCTTGATTCTGGTGCCACTGGTAATTCGCGATACTTACCCCATGCACCACTAAATGGCTTAAGTAAACTCCCCGGTAACACCCGTAAGGCTAACCTTGCTGCCGACATAGAGGTATTCATTAAGGTTTCACTGGCCATAAAGCGCCCCACTAACGGCATATAGCCACCTTTTCCGTAAGGCAAGGTCTTAGCCTCGGCTTTTAAACGACGATGATGAGCAATAATCTTATCTAATGGCACCATTGTTGGACACACATAGGTACAACTACCGCACAAAGTACATGCCCAAGGGATAGAGTTGGTATCATCATGCTTAGCCCCCACAGCAATGCCAATAGGACCAGGAATCGTATAGTTATAGCTATACCCACCTGAACGGCGATATACCGGACAAGTATTTAAACAGCCGCCACAACGGATACACTTTAGCGATTCGGCTAAAATTTTATCCTTCATCATCTCAGTACGGCCATTATCAACAATAATCACATGCATCTCGCCGCCATCTTGCGGACCGCGATAAAATGAAGAATAAGTGGTGATTGGTTGCCCGGTGGCATTTCGGGCTAAGGTGCGCAATAACACCCCTGCAGAATCCATATCAGGCAGTACTTTATCAATGCCCATTGAGTGCAATTGCAGCTTAGGTAAGTTAGCGCCCATATCAGCGTTACCTTCGTTGGTGCACACCACAATAGCGCCTTGATCGGCAATTGCCATATTCACCCCCGTCATGGCCGCATCGGCACTGAGGAATTTCTCTCTCAAATGCGCACGAGCAGCACGGGTTAAATATAAGGGATCCGACTCACCAGCCTTAGTGCCTAATTGTTGGTGAAATAACTCACCCACTTCTTCTTTTTTCATGTGAATGGCCGGCACCACAATATGCGATGGTGGCATATGCGCTAGCTGTATAATCCGTTCACCTAAATCGGTATCAACCACTTCAATGCCGTGACGTTCTAGATACGGATTCATATGGCATTCTTCAGTTAACATCGACTTAGACTTAACCAGCTTCTTAACCTGATGTTGAGCTAAAATACCGTGGACAATTTCATTATGTTGCTGGGCATCTTTAGCCCAATGCACTTTAATACCATTACTAATGCATTGTTGTTCAAATTGTTCAAGGTACTGCGCTAAATGGCTCAAGGTGTGCAGTTTAAGCTGTGAGCCTAGCAGCCTTAGTTGCTCCCATTCAGGTAAACTGCCCGCGGCACGATCACGTTTTTCACGTAATGCCCACAGGGCTTTAGAATGCCAATCAACTCGAGTTTCATCGCGACAAAAAATATCAGCTTTATGGGCATGCACCTTAGAACCCGATGCGGTATATAGTTCGGACATAGTGGCTCCTAAAGTGCGTCATTAATGATTTGGGCAATGTGACGGGTTTCTATCGGTAATTGTTGGCGGCGGATCATGCCATCTAAATGCAATAAACATGAGGGATCAAACCCTACTGCATATTTAGCACCGGTTGCAGCGTGCGCTTGAGCTTTATCTTTGCCCATTTTGGCTGACACAGCACCTTCATCAACCGCAAACGTACCACCAAAGCCGCAACACTCATCAATACGTGCTGGGTAGACAATTTCAAGCCCGGCAATGTTGCCCAGTACCGCTTCTACTTTGTTAAAGCGTTGTTTGCCCATTTCTTCCGTGGGCGTAGCTAAATTAAGCATGCGAATACCATGACAGCTCATTTGCAGACTTATTTTAGCTGCCACAGGGCGTTTAAAGGATTTAATCGGAGCAACGTCATGTAGAAATTCGGTCAACTCATAAAGCTTATTAATCACATCTTGAGCTTCTTTGCTGCCATCAAACTCATGGAAGTTTTCTTTCGCAGCGACTAAGCAACTGGCTGCAGGACAAACAATGGCGTCGCACTCAACCCCTTTGAAGGCATTGAGTAATTTAAGGGTAGTATTTTTAGCTTCGTCAAAACAACCTGAGTTTGTCATTGGCTGTCCACAACAGGTTTGTCCTGCAGGGAAAAAAACCTCATGACCCAATTTTTCTAATAATGTCAGGGTTGCGATAGCCACTTCTGGCATCATTTGGTTGACTAAACAAGGTATAAATAATGCTATTTTCATAAGCGATGTATCCCCAAAGCGTTATTAAACATGGCACTCAATCAACACTTATTGATTCAATGTCATGACTAACGACTCATAATCGTGCAACCAATGTATGCCAATATCCTTACAATATGTAGTGCTTATTTAGTAAATATCGCCGCAGACTTTTCCATTTTTGATAGCAAGATTATTTTGATGATTCTCAGAGGCATTGTTTCGATACTGAAGGATTAAATCGTGATGATAAATATCTTACATTTCATTGCATACACCAGGCTAATACCTATGCATAGGAGGATTAATAGACAATGCCTGCGACAATGTGTCGCAGTTTGGACTTTATTGATTGCCACAATCGCAGCGATTAAGCACACTGAATTTACTGAATGACGTCAATGAGATCCCCTGTTAAGAATGATCCATTAACTCATGACGTTAATCCACTTTTGATACAACACGTTAGCATTGTTTGATTGCATACTTTGAGGTTTCAATCAAATGTCTACACAATGCATATGTAACTTTACTCAGTGTTTATTTGCTATGGGAATGGGGATAAATACTGGGTAAAGGTATCACTTTTAATCTTATTAAGATTGTAGGGCCTCTATTGATAGAGGCCCTTTTTTTTATAACCTGTGGCCACTAACCTAGTGACGCTTGATTTTGCCAGACAGAAATAGCCAACTGCCGAGCACGACCGAAAATGGGACCAACAACAAACCCTGTTACTGCTCAAATCATTGCCAGCCAGCCTATGTAAATAGAATCATTTAGACAGGCGGTGACAATAGCCTAAAAAATCACGATGAACAGCTCAAATGCGAGCACCCACCAACACCAAAGAATTCAGATGCCTTGGTTCGATAGTATTTGTCCTCAACTTGCTGGGACTGCTCTGCGTAAGGCTGGGTCATAACAGCCTGCAATTCTCTAACCAGTGCATAATTACCGACGCTGGCTTGCTGATAAGCAGGCACTAGCAACCACTCGCGCAAGGTATATTTAGGGTTAACAGCCTTCATCTGTGCAGAAATCTCATCACGACTGCGCGCCTGCGTATTTGTGTCACCTGTACTGCCAACCTCAGAGCTGTCGACCACAGTACTGTCGAGCAGAAATTGCCATTGTGTCAACCAAGCTGACCAGCGCTGCTCAAGTCCTGCGGGGGCTTGTGCTAAGTCTCGGTAGAAACTTTTTTTCAGTGAGCCAATATCATCCGGTAACGCCGAAAGCTCGCGGAAAAACAGAGTGTAATCCACAGGGGTTTGCAGCATGAGCGTTTCAAGTTCATCAAATAGCGCCGCGTTAAAAGTGCCAAGCCCAAGTTTGGCGGCCCACATCTGCTCCATTTTTGCTTGCATCTCGGCCGAAAAACCATTGACCAGCTGTTGCAGCTGGTCGACATAATCTGGCTCAGACGCCAGTAATGGGCTTAATGCTGTGCAAAACATCAAGAAATTGCGTTCCGCTGCGACACCTTGATTCAGAAATGCAAAGTGCTGTCCGCCACCTGTCCAAGGCTGATATTGCGGGTTAAACACATCACAAAATCCGAATGGACCATAATCCAGTGTAAAGCCACCTGCGGCACAGTTATCGCTGTTGAAGTTGCCCTGACAGTAGCCGACACGGATCCAGTTCGACACCAGTGAAGTTAGCCGACTTCGGAACTCGCCCGCCAGCACCAATACCTTTTCGGCATTGGTGAGTTGCGGGTCGATAACATCAGCGTATTCTCGATCAACTAAATGCAGCATCAGTTGTTCAAGCTCTGCCATCGCTTGTGGGTGTTCTTGCTTGCGAGCGCGGCGACCAAATAGCTCAAGCTGGCCGACCCGAATGAACGAGGGTGCCACACGAGTTGAGATAGCCACAGCCTCGGTGATCATTTGGTCAGGATCTTGTGAGTTAGAGCCCTCGGAATACCACGGTCGCTGGACTGTTTCAGTTTTAGACACATACAAACTTAGCGAACGTGACGTTGGCACACCAAGCGCGTGCATGTGTTCCTGTGCGAGGAACTCCCGCACACTGGATCGCAACACAGCACGACCATCAGCGCCGCGACAATATGGCGTGCGGCCTCCCCCTTTAAGCTGCATTTCCCAACGTTTGCCTTTGATGAAAGCCTCAAGCACCGAAACCGCACGACCATCGCCGTAGCCATTGCCCGTTCTGAACGGACATTGCTGGATGTATTCGGTGCCGAAGATTGACAGTGCATAGCCACACGCCCAACCGACCTTGCTCATCGGCTCTGGAACCTGCGAAATATCGCCAGAGAACAAGCTAATAAAATCGGCAGACTGCGCCATGCTGTCTGCAAAACCCAACTCACTAAAAAAGCGTTGGCTGTGTGCTACGTACTCAGGGTTTTCAATAGGCGTCGGCTTAACAGGGACATAGTGCCCCGAAAACACTTGTCGTGCTCTATGGTCGTCGCCATTTGTTGTTGCGTTAGGATCACTATTAAGCGTGTCCATCAAAGAGTAATTGGCCAACTTAGCAAGATCGTCAACTGTCTCGACAGTTGCGGATGTATGCTGGGACAGTTGCTTAGTCATAGGGATACCTTATTGATTAAGTAGAAGGGCTATTCCCCGCTGCGTGATATGTCGTATCGATGATTGTTCAATGTGTTCGATGTCTGGAGTCGAATCATTTCATCCTTTAATGTCGAATGCCTGCGCAGGGTAATTTGAAAGAGCCTGAGAGAAACGGAAACAACCCGCATCCATGGTAACTTCTGCTTATAATAATGGAAAGCTTAGCTTGCTGAATCTGTAAAATCGATAGCTTGTCATGGGTATCTATTCTGACTTATGGCCTGCGGCCACTAACGTCGGGCGCTTCGCCCATACCAAGTTATCAAACTTCGTTTGAATTAAGATCGCAAGGTTCCACCCTGCACCGACCAAAAGGGGATCAACAGCAATCCGCTCTTTGCTGTTTATAAAAGAATGGGCCCCTGCCGTTCCGGCAACATTTTAGCTATCTAAAAAAACAACAGCTGCGAAAAAATTGCGACGGAAATAAGTTTGGCTTTTAACTTTGATTTGTAACCTTCTTAGGCCCATCTTGTCATAAAGAGTAAAATGCTAACGCTTGCGATGGGAATCTGATGTGAAAGGATTCACGAATGTCGTGGTGGCATGGAAGGCAAAGAACGACCTGTACAGCGAAAACTAGCCTGATGTCCTGTCAGGCTCACGCATTCTGTTATAAAGAGTCTTCAACGGCCTCAAATTCAGAGTTGAATGTGTACTTTAAAAGCCAAAAATCTAACTCATCTTTGCCCTAAAATGATTTTGTAATATGGCCTGTGGCCACAAACGTCGTGGTGCTTCGCCCACACCAGACCAA
>NZ_JACJER010000043.1:0-35569 GCF_014164185.1 Shewanella sp. SG44-6
TAAAACAACGCCAACAAACCATTAGATTAACTAATGACAAGAATCATTTTTTCTCGTTTGAGCCAGCAATAAGGTAACTGTATAATTTCCACACAGTTAAGAAAACGAACAGTGGTTGCACGATGAGTCGTCGTCTTAATTCCAGTGACCTAACCTAAAGAGAAGTGCTATGACTCAATTATTCGAAAATATTGCCAACTTGTACAAACGCGTTTTTACTGAAATGTTTACTGCTAAAGAAGTGAAGTAAGATCGCTCACTTTTTTATCTATACCCTGTTTAGTAGATGTTTTTGTTAGCGCAGAAATCATATTAAGCGACAATCGTTATTATCTATCTATAACGAAACTAAACCCCCATAGAGCTACTCTATGGGGGTTTTATTTATTCAACGACATCAAAGCCATTAGTTGATAAAACGAATTAACCAATAAAAAAGGCGACTCAAATGAGTCGCCTTTTTACTTTATCTAAACTAGATAGTTAATTTGAAATTAACTGATCTTGACTCGAGCATTACGGAACATGCGCATCCAAGGGCTATCTTCACCCCAGTTATCTGGATGCCATGAATTGGCAACGGTTCTGAATACACGCTCAGGATGCGGCATCATAATTGTCACTCGGCCATCCGTGGTACAAATACCGGTTAGACCATTCGCTGAACCATTAGGGTTCTCAGGGTACTGAGTCGCAATTTGACCATGGCCATCAACATAACGCAGTGCAATAGTGCCCGATGCTTCGGCATTAGCTAACGCTTGAGCATTAGCAAACTCAACTAAGCCTTCACCATGTGATACTGCGATAGGCATACGAGAACCGACCATGCCGTCAAAAAATACCGATGGGTTTTGTTGCACTTCAACCAAACTGAATCGAGCTTCAAAACGCTCAGAGCGGTTACGCACAAAGCGCGGCCAATGCTCACTTCCTGGGATAATTTCTTTCAGATTAGATAACATCTGACAACCATTACACACACCAAGGGCGATGCTTGAATCACGTTCGAAGAAACGACTAAACTCATCGCGAGCACGATCATTAAATAGAATCGACTTAGCCCAACCTTCACCAGCACCTAATACGTCACCATAAGAGAATCCGCCACAAGCCACTAGGCCTTGGAACTCTTCAAGGCTAATACGCCCAGATAAAATGTCCGACATGTGCACGTCGCGGCTTTCAAAACCGGCACGGTCAAAAGCGGCTGCCATCTCGACATGAGAGTTAACGCCCTGCTCACGTAAAATAGCCATTTTAGGAGCTGCACCTTTAAGAATATAAGGTGCGGCTACATCTTCACTTGGATTAAAGCCTAATTTTACCGTTAAACCAGGTGCATCAGCTTGTTGTTTAAGCTCATACTCTTCACGTGCACATTCTGGATTATCACGAAGTGCTTGCATGCGATAGGTGGTTTCTGACCACATAGTGCGCAGTGCAGTTCGGCTATCAGTAAATATCACTCGCTGGCCATCGTTAATGCTAATCTTGTCAGCGGCTTGTAAACCACCAATGTGATGACAAGCTACGCCTTTAGCCGCAAATTGCGCGGCAATGGCTTTAGCATCAGCAACACCAACTTGAATGACAGCACCCAGTTCTTCGTTAAATAAACGTTCTAAATCAGTACCATTCAAGCTGGCTAAATCAATAGTTAACCCAGTATTACCGGCAAAGGCCATTTCCACTAAAGTGGTAAATAAACCACCGTCGCTGCGATCGTGATATGCCATAACCGCTTGCTCAGCTACTAATTGCTGCATGACTTCAAAGAAGCCCGCTAAGTTAGCGGTAACATCTAATGTCGGTGCAATATCACCTAGCTCACTGTAAACCTGCGCTAAACAAGAACCCCCTAAACGATTTTGGCCATTGCTTAAGTCCAGCATTAATAATGTAGTGTCACCTTTATCACTGCGAAGTTGTGGCGTCACGGTTTTACGTATGTCTTGTACCACGCCAAAAGCGGTGATAACCAATGACATAGGCGATGTTACCGTTTTCTGTACACCACTATCTTCCCATGCGGTTTTCATCGACATAGAGTCTTTACCGACAGGGATAGTGATACCAAGTTCTGGACAAAGGTCTTCGCCAATGGCTTTAACAGCTTGGTATAAACCGGCATCTTCACCAGGGTGACCCGCCGGCGACATCCAGTTAGCCGAAAGCTTAATGCGCTTAAACGAGCCAATATCAGTACCAGCAATGTTCATGATCGATTCAGCAACCGCCATACGCGCAGAAGCATCAAAGTCGAGTAAAGCCAATGGCGTTCGTTCACCCATCGACATCGCTTCACCGCTGTAGCTATCATAACTTGATGCAGTGACTGCACAATCAGCAACCGGAACCTGCCATGGACCGACCATTTGGTCGCGGTTAACTAATCCCGTCACTGAACGGTCACCGATGGTGATTAGGAAAGTTTTATCGGCTACGGTTGGCAAAGTTAAAACGCGCTTAACCGCATCTTTTAATTCAATCTTAGATTGATCTAATGCCGGTGATACCGCTTTTACCGACACCACATCACGACTCATTTTAGGCGCTTTACCTAATAAGACTTCGAGCGGTAAATCAATCGGTTTGTTATTAAAGTGACTGTCGGCAAGCGTTAAATGCATCTCTGCAGTCGCTTCACCAACCACGGCAAATGGAGCGCGTTCACGGGCACAAATATCAGCAAACTGCTGTAAATTCTCTGGCGCAACCGATAGCACATAACGTTCTTGAGATTCATTACACCAAATTTCGAGCGGGCTCATGCCTGGCTCGTCAGAGGGAACGTTGCGTAAATTGAACACACCACCGCGATCAGCGTCATTCACTAACTCAGGGAATGCGTTCGATAATCCGCCGGCACCCACATCGTGAATAAATTGAATAGGGTTGGTATCACCTAGCTGCCAGCAACGGTCAATCACTTCCTGACAGCGACGTTCCATTTCTGGATTTTCACGTTGTACAGAAGCAAAATCTAAATCTTCGCTAGACTGACCTGATGCCATAGAAGATGCAGCACCGCCACCCAAACCTATGTTCATTGCAGGTCCACCAAGCACAATGAGTTTAGCGCCAACCGTGATTTCACCTTTTTGCACATGTTCTTCGCGAATATTGCCTAAACCACCGGCAATCATAATCGGCTTATGGTAACCACGGACTTCAACACCGTTATGACTGGACACTAATTGTTCATAAGTGCGGAAATATCCCGTAATCGCAGGACGACCAAATTCATTATTAAATGCAGCGCCACCAAGTGGGCCTTCAAGCATGATCTCAAGTGGAGTCACAATACGATCGGGTTTACCATAATTCCCTTCCCATGGTTGCACAAATCCAGGAATTTTTAAGTTAGAAACCGTAAAACCAGATAAACCCGCTTTAGGCTTAGAACCTCGACCAGTAGCGCCTTCATCACGAATTTCACCACCAGAACCAGTAGCGGCACCAGGATAAGGACTAATTGCAGTAGGATGATTATGAGTTTCGACTTTCATTAAGATGTGCATTGGTTCAGTGTGATAGTTATAAATACCATCAGGGTCTGGGAAAAAACGTCCCGCAACCGAACCTGTCATCACAGCGGCATTATCTTTATAAGCTGACAACACGTAATCAGGAGTGACTTCAAAAGTATTCTTAATCATTTTAAACAATGATTTTGGCTGCACTTCGCCATCGATTGTCCAATCTGCATTAAAAATTTTGTGACGACAATGCTCTGAGTTTGCTTGAGCAAACATCATCAATTCGATGTCGTTAGGGTTACGCTTTAAACGAACAAAGTTTTCAATTAAATAGTCAATTTCATCATCAGCAAGAGCCAAACCTAACTTAACGTTAGCGACTTCTAAGGCACGACGACCTTCAGCAAGAATATTAACACTGCTAAATTTTGCCGGTTCTGTGCGGGCAAATAATACCTCAGCCGCTTCAAACTCAGGCAATATGATTTCGACCATACGGTCATGTAATAAACCTTGCAGTTGTTTTTGTTGTTCTGCGGTTAATTCTGAAGCTTCAACATAATAAGCCATACCACGCTCAAGGCGTTTTACTTTGCCCAAACCACAGTTGTGTGCGATGTCGGTTGCTTTAGAAGACCAAGGAGAAATTGTGCCAGGACGTGGAGTAACAAATAATAGAGTACCTTGTGGAGCATGCGACTCAATAGCGGGTCCATAGGTAAGAATAGTTTCTAACTGTAGACGCTCATTATCATCTAGTGACTCACTCAAATTAGCTAAATGAACATATTCAGCATAAATTTGAGATACTGGAAGTGCTGCATTTTCGCAAGCCTCCATGAGTTTTTGAACTCTAAATGCAGATAGTGCTGGGGCTCCGCGAATGATCTCAATCACGTCTATTCACCTTATAAATTATATTGGGTCAGAATTGGCGCTATTATAAGGAATTGCACAGTACAAATCACCTTTAAGCACCCGTGAAAACAGTGTTTCCTGATAGGGAAAATATCCACAATTGTGGTTATGCATATTTATGACACAGCGACTTTACTGTCGTTCAATAAACCGACGTTAAAAGAGGGTTATTTGTCCAACTATAGGCGTTTAGGAAAACTCCTGATAAAGTAACTAAAAACACCTAAACTCCCCTACATATTTAAAGGCTATACAACCGGAATTATATTCGTTTCTCATGCATTACTCTGGTGACATTAACGAAACAACTTAAGATAACCAATTAATAAATATGATCAAAACCTTATTCATCATCTTACTTTGCGGGATGCTATCCGCCTGTCAACCTGTTGATATTCATGAGGTTGACATTGCTGCGCCTGCCCCAAAACGGACCGTACTCAAGGTTGGGACATTATATGGTCCACAGATTTATTTAAATTCAGATCAGGGTGAAAGCGGATTCGACTTTGAAATGGCCCAGCGCTTTGCCGATTATTTAGCCGTGCCGCTAGAGATGATCCCATACACGAATCGCAAACAATTATTTGCCGCATTAAAAGAAAATAAGATTGATATTATTGCTGCTGGCATCGCAAAAACCCCCAACCGCAGTCAGCAATTTAAACTTGGACCGACTTTATATAAAGTTAATCAAGTATTGGTGTATCGAGAAGGTACTCCAGAACCCAAAGATATTGGCACTCTGTCGGGTGAAATTACCGTGATGGCGAACTCCTCTTCGGTCAATACCTTAACTAAGCTGCAAAAAGACTATCCTGAATTGATGTGGAACCAAGTTAATGACAAAGACAATGAAGAACTGTTTGCATTAATCGCCAACGGAGAATTGAACTACACCATTTCAGATTCAAATAGTTTATTGATCAACCAGCGTTTTTTACCTGAGTTACGCGCAGGAATGATTTTAGAAGAAAAAGTTGAAGTAGTGTGGCTGTTACCACCGAGAAATAGTGACCGCTTAATGAGCCAACTCCTGGCCTTTTGGCATCAAGAAAGACGTGCCGGCACTCTTGAACATTTAAACGAAAAATATTTTGGTCATGTGAAACGTTTTGACTATGTCGATACACGAGCCTTTATTCGTGCCATTGACAATATCCTCCCTGAATACCGTAGTTTTTTTGAGCAGTATTCAGGTGAGTTAGACTGGCGTAAATTAGCCGCTGCCAGTTATCAAGAGTCACATTGGAACCCAAGCGCACGCTCACCAACTGGTGTCCGAGGTATGATGATGCTGACCCAACCGACCGCGGCCTATGTTGGTGTAGATGATCGCTTAGATGCAGAGCAGAGTATTCGCGGTGGTGCATTTTATTTAAAAGATATGATGGACAGATTGCCAGACAGAATTCCTGAAGCTCAACGGATTTGGTTCGCTCTGGCATCTTATAATATCGGTTTAGGTCATGTTGAAGATGCGCGACGGTTAACAGAGTCAATGGGAATGGATCCCAGTGCATGGCGTGACGTCAAAAAAGTATTACCTTTGCTGCAGCAAGCTAAATATTACAAGCAAACTCGCTATGGCTACGCTCGCGGAAGTGAAGCGGTGCATTATGTCGACAGTATTCGTCGTTACTACGACACCTTAGTTTGGATTGATAATCAAACCAAGAAAATTGATGTTATCCAAGATCAAGTTGAAGTGATTGCAGAAGAGGCTGCAGATAAAACCAAGGTATCAGCACAATAATTGTGCTATCGATGGGGTTATCGTCATCAAGCTGACCGACAATCGTCATCAATATAAGGTAGTATGGAACCGAATCTGTCGTTAGAAAGCCTACTGTAAAGTATGCTGTTTATCAGTAACCTCAATGAGGTTACCCAATATGAAAGGATCACGATATGAGAAGAAGAGCGATAAGCAATACCATGTCACGACGTCGTGTCATGCTTAAAGTACACAAAACCCGTATTCAAAATCGTCAACGTGCACATTTTTTGTTGGTACAAACCGAATCATAATCTCACGTTAACCACAGAAAAATATGCCACTCAATCAGTTGAGTTTCTCTCTAACTTTTTGAGTGCTTTTTTTTCTGCCCTACGCCGCTTAAAAAAAGCGCTTAATTGTGAGGCGCACTCTTCAGCTAACACACCTGATGTCACGTCAAGCTGGTGATTAAAAACAGGGTGTTGTAGCAAATTGATCACACTACCCGCCGCGCCGGTTTTTAAATCATCGGCACCGTACACCACTCTAGCAATACGACTGTGGATCATGGCACCTGCACACATAGTGCAAGGCTCTAAAGTGACATACAAAGTAGTGTCGAGCATACGATAATTTTCTAATATCTTACCCGCTTGGCGAATACACTCCATTTCAGCATGAGCTGTAGGATCATGATTTAAAATACTTAAATTACAGCCACTGGCAATTAACACATCATCTTTTACCAATACGGCACCGACAGGCACCTCACCTTTTAATTCTGCTTGTTCAGCTAGTTGCATGGCTAACCGCATCCACTTTTCATCAATGGCTTGCTGAGTGTCATGCTCAATATCAGTGATGGAGTTGGTGTTGGCAGCAAGGTCTGCCTTTAAAATATTTGTCACTCTACTGCCCTAGGTCATTGTCATACAGGCTTATTATAACCTGAATTTTGCATAGCAAATGGTATCAAACACCCCTTTTTTTACCCCGCTAGAACATATCTACTGCCATAAAGTGCTATCACCAAACTAGGATTAGGCAGTCGTTTTGATAACGCAGGAGCTGCTATAACTCGACCCCGCAATCTTGAGTATAAAACACGGCTTAGCGTTGACTAAAGACTCGACGAGCAACTCCCCAGACGATAGCGGCAATGGTGCCAAACAAACCTAGGAACATGACCCAAGCTCCGAGACCAGCTTGTGGTGGCATCTCACCACTCATCGTTGAATTAAATGGCTCTAATACCATAGCGAGCGTGCCAACCACCACCAATACAGCGCAAGCCATAAAGTAAAAACGGCCATGATCTTTTTGTAAAGTCTTGCGGATAGCGAATGTTAAACAACTCAAATACAGTATTGCGAACAGTGCTATGTTAATTAACTCCCCTGTTGTCCATACATTAGGGTCGCTTGCTATATCAGAGGGCATTATTTATCGATTCCTGTTTGCTGTTGTGGGTGAATGATTGCATTAGCAGTATTAAACTTGCCTTCTGCCCAGCAATAAGCTGCAAAACAGGGGCTGAGTCCTTGAAGGTTGCAACTTGTGCCATGGTGCTTGAGCACTAATACTGCCGTACCGCCGAGTGCGATAACCGCACTGTCTTGGGCAAGAAACTGGAACGGTTTATAGCTCTTGTCATCGTCCGAAACGAATGCATTAATATAATGTCCGCCTGTTCCACCGTCGAACAGCGTGGCAGAACTTGAGCAACTGAACGCGCGGGTGTCGATGATAGGATCACTGATACCGTCTTGATTGAAATCTGCGTAAAATTGAATGCCGCCATCCACAACCTCGAATATGCCGTTGTCTAATGCTGCACATTCCGATTTGGCTGCCTCAAGAAAGGCATCTAGAGTAGGTTGAAACCGCTTTGGGATCTCTTGTGCTGATGCCATTGCCGGGATCAGTATGGTTAAAGACACCAAAGTCGCTATTAATTTTTGTTTTATCATTGGTTGCATAAGTCTTAATTTTCCAATTCAGGCCATTGATAGTGACGTTAATTTAGCTAAGCGGGGTGAGATAACCCATCACCTAGACTCCGTTCGCAGTGAAGTGATAAATCAAAGCCGTATTCATTGATTACCGCTTCAGTTTGAGGCTAAAAATAGCTCTACTCCAGTGTCAAGATTCAAAATAGCTCCCTTTGTATAGGGGGTTCAGCGCGGACCTGAGCAAACCTATGTTTCAAAGCATGACACGTCCCAAATCCTTGGCAATGTAACACGGGCTGAGTTCATGAGACAGCATTCTATACATAGATTAAAATTATATATAGTTCATGTAGATACCATTAATTAAGCCTATCGTAATAAAACTTAATTATGTGCGAAAAGCTAACCGAAAAACCATTATGTTTGGCTGAAAGTCACTGATGGATGATTAGCAAGATGTTGGATATACCACATGAGCAGTAAGACATTGAAGATACCAAGGTAACGAAAAATCATTCCCAGAGTCATATTCTATAAAAGCGGCTTGGTGCGAATAAAAATGTTCAGGAAATAAAAATAAAAAAGCCCATAAAAATATGGGCTTAAATATCACTTATTGCAAGTTAGCACTCGCTATTGTGTGAGATGACATTATTCCCACTCAATCGTTGCTGGCGGCTTACCTGATATGTCGTACACCACTCGTGAAATACCATCGACTTCATTGATGATGCGGTTTGAAACGCGACCTAAGAAATCATATGGTAGATGTGCCCAATGCGCGGTCATAAAGTCGATAGTTTCTACCGCTCGTAGCGATACAACCCAATCATATTTACGGCCATCACCCATTACGCCTACCGAGCGAACTGGCAAGAATACGGTAAAGGCTTGGCTCACTTTATTATACAAATCAGCTTTGTGTAGCTCTTCAATAAAGATAGCGTCTGCACTGCGCAATAAATCACAATATTCTTTTTTCACTTCGCCAAGAACACGAACACCTAAACCTGGTCCAGGGAACGGATGACGATAAAGCATGTTATAAGGCAGGCCTAACTCTAAACCAATTTTACGCACTTCATCTTTAAATAACTCACGTAGTGGTTCAACTAAACCCATCTTCATATCGGCAGGTAACCCGCCAACATTGTGGTGCGACTTAATCACATGAGCTTTACCGGTTGCACTGCCCGCTGATTCAATCACATCAGGATAAATAGTGCCTTGAGCTAGCCATTTAGCATTCGCGCATTTCTTTGATTCTTCATCAAAAATCTCTACAAACACCCGGCCAATAATTTTACGCTTAGCTTCAGGTTCTGCTTCGCCAGCCATGGCATCTAAGAAACGGTTTTCAGCATCGACATGAATAATATTGAGTCCGAAATGATCGCCAAACATTTCTAACACTTGGTCCGCTTCGTTTAAACGCAATAAGCCGTTATCAACAAACACACACGTTAGCTTGTCGCCAATCGCGCGGTGAAGCAACATCGCCACCACGGATGAGTCAACACCACCTGATAAACCAAGAATAACTTCATCGTCACCGATTTGCTTTTTAAGGCGCTCAATCGCATCTTCAATAATTGATGATGGTTTCCAATTGGCTTTACAGGCACAAATTTCCAACGCGAAATGCTCTAACATGCGTTGACCTTGACGAGTATGAGTCACTTCAGGGTGGAACTGAACACCGTAAAAACCTTTCTCTTCATTTGCCATCGCGGCAAACGGACACGTAGCGGTTTTAGCAACGGTCACAAAACCTTCAGGAATAGCGGAGACTTTATCACCATGGCTCATCCACACATCAAGCAGTGGTTTGCCTTCAGCACTGACAGCATCTTCAATACTTTTAAATAAGGCTGACGTGGTTTGCAATTCAATTTGAGCATAGCCAAATTCGCCTTCACCCACGCCTTTAATGACTTTACCACCAAGTTGTTCAGACATGGTTTGCATGCCATAACAAATACCTAATACAGGTACTCCAGCAGTAAAGACATATTCTGGAGCTCGAGGAGAATTGTCCTCTGTAACACTTTCTGGGCCGCCGGCTAAAATAATACCATTTGGGGCAAACTCACGAATTTGCGCTTCGCTCACATCCCAGGCCCATAACTCACAATACACACCAATTTCACGGATACGACGCGCAATAAGCTGAGTGTACTGAGAACCAAAATCGAGGATTAGAATCTTATGATCGTGAATATTACTCATGGGTAACCTTTACATATTGATTAAGTGTAATACCCCGTATCACATCGATACGGGCAAATTAACGCTAATAACAGAAGGACGACAAATGTCGTCCTCACAGTAATTATGAACCAGAACGGTAGTTTGGTGCTTCTTTGGTAATGGTCACGTCATGAACATGAGACTCACCCATACCTGCTGAAGTCACTTTTACAAACTGTGCTTTTTCATTTAAATCTTTAATGGTGGCACAACCGGTTAAGCCCATGCATGAACGTAGTCCGCCCATGTGTTGATGAATAATTTCTTTCAACTTACCTTTGTAAGGCACACGACCTTCAATACCTTCAGGGACTAACTTGTCGGCAGCATTGTCGCTTTGGAAGTAACGATCAGATGAACCTTGAGTTTGGCCCATTGCGCCAAGTGAACCCATGCCGCGGTATGATTTATATGCACGACCTTGATAAAGTTCGGTTTCACCTGGAGCCTCATCAGTACCAGCGAACATAGAACCGGCCATAATGCATGATGCACCCGCAGCGAGTGCTTTAGCTAAATCGCCAGAGAAACGGATACCGCCATCAG
The DNA here is from genome assembly GCF_014164185.1 of Shewanella sp. SG44-6. NCBI lineage: Bacteria > Pseudomonadati > Pseudomonadota > Gammaproteobacteria > Alteromonadales > Shewanellaceae > Shewanella > Shewanella sp. SG44-6. Next base: position 10,869 of record NZ_JACJER010000043.1, read on the forward strand.
CAATTACAGGAATGCCTAACGCAAGCACAGCTTCAGCTGCATCAGAAACTGCAGTAATCTGTGGAACGCCAACACCTGTCACAATACGAGTCGTACAAATTGAACCAGGGCCAATACCAACTTTAACGGCGTTAACACCAGCTTCTACTAACGCAAGTGCGCCTGAAGCGGTTGCGACGTTACCGCCAACAATTTGTAAATCTGGGTATTTAGCTCGAGTATCACGAATACGCTGTAATACGCCTTCTGAATGACCATGAGATGAATCAATCAATAATACGTCTACACCCGCTTTAACAAGGGCATCAACACGCTCTTCGTTACCAGGACCTGCACCAACCGCAGCGCCAACACGTAAACGACCTAATTCGTCTTTACATGCATTTGGCTTGCGCTCAGCTTTTTCGAAATCTTTAACAGTGATTAAGCCTTTAAGTTTGAAGTTACCGTCAACCACTAAGACTTTTTCAATACGATGAGAATGCATTAATTTTTGCACTTCATCGAGCTTGGTGCCTTCAGCCACTGTGACCAAACGATCTTTTGGGGTCATCATGTCAGCAACGGTTTTGCTCCAGTCGGTTACAAAACGTACATCACGGCCAGTAATAATACCCACCAGCTCGTGCGCATCATTAACGACGGGATAACCGGCAAAACCATTACGTTCTGTTAATAAACGTAAATCGGTTAAGGTGGTTGCTGGCGTTACAGTGACGGGATCTTGAACAATACCGGCTTCATAACTTTTAACTCTTCGGACTTCTTCGGCTTGCTGCTCAATACTCATATTTTTATGAATAAAACCTAAACCACCTTCTTGCGCCATCGCGATAGCAAGGCGAGATTCAGTCACAGTGTCCATAGCAGCAGACACAAGTGGAATATTTAATTCGATTTTATTGGTTAAACGAGTTTTAAGAACCGCGGTATTAGGGAGTACAGTCGAGTGGGCAGGAACTAACAATACATCGTCAAAAGTTAGTGCATCTTTCAGTAAACGTAGCATGGCAACATCTCCCTAGTTGAGTAGGATTTGGGTGAAATATTGCGGCGAGATTATACCTTGCATATTGCAGTTGGTAAATGGAAAATAGATTTTTATTAACGTTAGAATGAGAATATTCATGAGTGCCACAAAAAACAATGTTTATAGTGTTTCGCAATTAAATAGCGAAGTGCGGCATATTCTTGAAGGTCAAATAGGTAAAATTTGGCTAAATGGCGAAATTTCAAACTTTTCATCGCCAAGTTCAGGGCATTGGTATCTGACTTTAAAAGACGCTCATTCACAAGTTCGTTGCGCGATGTTTAAGGGCCGTAATCAATCGGTGCGCTTTAAACCCGTCAATGGTCAACAAGTCTTAGTTAAAGGTGCCATTAGTGTCTATGAGCCTCGTGGTGACTATCAATTACTGCTGGAGTCGATGCTCCCGGCGGGTGATGGATTACTGGCGCAAGAATTTGAAGCGTTAAAGCTTAAACTGGCTGCTGAAGGTTTGTTTGCACTAGAAACCAAACGCCCTATTCCAAATAACATTCAACGTATTGGGGTTATCACCTCGGCAACAGGCGCGGCACTGCGAGATATCTTGCATGTGTTAGCACGTCGAGATCCCTCTATTGAAGTGGTTATATACCCAACTCAAGTTCAAGGTGCAACGGCCAGCCACTTAATCTGCCAAGCAATTGTCACTGCCAATCAACGCATGGAAGTTGATGTGCTGTTGCTTACCCGTGGCGGCGGATCATTGGAAGATTTATGGTGTTTTAACAGCGAACATTTAGCCCATGCTATTTATAACAGTGCCTTACCCATTATTAGTGCCGTCGGCCACGAGATTGATACCACTATTAGCGATTATGTTGCCGATGTGCGTGCACCAACCCCGTCAGCTGGTGCCGAGTTATTATCAAAAGACAAAGGTAATAAAACTGAAAAATTAGCCCTGCTGTTATCACGCTTGCAACAGGGTATGAAACATTATCAATTACAGCAGTATGGTCGATTAACTCAGTTATCTCATCAACTACAACGTCATGAGCCACAACGTAAACTGCAACAATTTGAGCAGCGATTTGATGAAATGCAAATGCGCCTAGAAAATGCCTTACAGCATAAATTCAGTCGCTTAACATTGCGCCATCAGCAATTGCATAATCGCTTACAACAACGTTCACCTATTAATACCCTAACCTTAGAAAAACAGCGGCTTGGATATTTAATTGAACGTTTTAATGACGCCAGCAAAGACTGCTTTAAACAAGCTGAATTACGGCTTACACAAGCAGCACATAAACTTGATACCGTCAGCCCACTGGCAACATTGAGCCGGGGTTATTCAATCACAAGTACCAATGAACATGTCGTTGAAAATGCCAATCAGTTAAGCAATGGTGATGTGATTCATACTCGGCTAAAGCAAGGAAGTGTCACCTCAACCGTGACAGATATCTCTACCAAATAAACAACATGATATCGATGAAAAAATGGTGCGCAAGGACATAGCGTGAAACAGATAGATTATCGGCAATACAAGGATGATGAGTTACTCGATGTTGAGCGCAACATTAATAAACAAGCTTTTCCTGAACGATATAAGCAATTATGCGACGAAATATCTCGACGTAAAAAACTTGGCTGTTTTAATCTTAAGCCTCAATTAAAAGAAAATGAGTTCGACCGAGATTACTGGCGAAGAAGCGAAATTATTTTTGAATTTACCACGATACCAATAGTTTGGCGTATGACTTTTGTCGGAGCTTACTTGTTGGTGAATGTGGCGCTATTAGCATGGGTAATGCCTCACTATTGGGTGAGTTCATTAGATAATCTACATCGATATAACATCACGGTTGATCAAATCGAATGTCGTAGGGACGCTGTTGAAAATCAACAAACCGGTGAAATCAATGATTTCTATGACATTGTCATTTCGGCTTATCCCAATACTTTTGTTGCACCAAATTTGCACCGTTCAAAATGCAAACAAATTGCCGCGACATTAACATCGGGGATGCGGGTATCGATTTGGCAACAAGATGAATTGATTTATCAACTGCAAATGAATCAACAAATGTTGTTGTCGTATGATTATATGGCACCAAAGGTGAGAAATTTCCGCACAAGAGGCCAATTGGTATATTTTTTCATCCTATTTGGTCTAGGCATACTGTCATTCAAATCACTTTATAACGCTTTTACTCCTGGTACATTCAAGCAACAATACCGCGGATATGTTGACTGAACCCGTAGCGCATCACATATAAAAATGCCATCTTACGATGGCATTTGTTAACGCTTACTAACGGGTTTACTTACCGATTGGCGTTAATACAATTTCTACACGACGATTTTGCGAACGACCTTGCTCGGTAGAGTTGCTCGCAATTGGGCTTGACTCACCCATACCAGTAGAAGATACACGTGAACCACTGACTTTTTGGCTAGTGATATATTGTGCAACTTCACTCGCTCGTACTTGTGACAAACGTAAGTTATAAGAATCTGAACCTGAACTGTCGGTATAACCAATGACATTCAAACGAGTGTCATTATATTCTTTGGCCACTAATACAACGCTGTTTAATACTGATTTAGCGCGTGCACTTAATACAGTTTGATCAACCGCAAAGGTCACTTCATTAGGCATGTTTAGTACAATGTTGTCACCGTTGCGAGTTACACTCACACCAGTTGATTTTAGCTGTTTACGTAATTCAGCTTCTTGCACATCCATGTAATAACCAATACCACCACCAACAGCAGCGCCAGATGCAGCACCAATTAAAGCACCTTTACCGCGATCACTTTTGCTTGATGAAAGTACACCAATAGCAGCACCAGACAGAGCGCCAATCATAGCGCCATTAGTCGCTTTAGTGTTTTCTGATTCGCCAGTATAAGGATTAGGTAATTGACAACCTGACAACAAGAGCGCCGAACCAATTAATGTACTGCATAACAATGATGTATTTAACTTTACTAACATACTCACTCCTAACGACTTATCCATCATGGATAAGTAAAGCTGACACAATAAAAACTAATTAAAATCAAAAAGATTCATTATAACTCAGAAAAGCTTAAGGCTTTCGTTATATTTTTTTAATGAAACGTCTACGCGAGCCTATCACTCCGGCAAGCAATGCAATGCTTAACCAAGATAAGGTCCCGCCAGAATATTCCGTTTCGATATAGACCTCATCAACATAACCCGCATCTCGATCACTACTTTCAAGCGGCAGAGCATACAATGCATTAGATTGATCACTACTAATCGTTGCGACAGGATCGGCATACCCCAACTCATATAAATCGATCAACACATCATAATGATCGGTTTGATAGCCATTAGCCAATGTCGTCAGCACTTCATAGTCATCATGGCTAGAGTCTGCATGTAAGGTAAATACATCGGTTGAGTAGTAATGAATCCAGGGACCACCATCTTGACTCAAATAGAGTTCTGCAAACACATCGGCCTGAATATCGCCTGCACTGCTATTAATATCTGCATCAAAAGTCACACTAAAGGTTTGATAAAAACCGTCGTAATCGTAATCTTCCAGTAAATATGAATTGGCACCGTAGAAGGAGAAATCGTAGTAAACCACCTGATTCTGCTGCGCTAATACTCGTTTTTGCTGGTTTTCAGCTGTGGCAGCAGATTTTTTATTTTTAGCCAGCACCTGTTCGCGAGTCATTTTTACCTTAATATTGCCATCAAGGTTTTGTAACTTAGCTTGTTCATGTAACACCATCATCCTATCTTGCTTATCGGCATCAGACTCTGGGGTTTTAAGGTTAATGCTCCTTGCTTGGCTGTAAGTCCCAAGGCCTTGTTCAGCTATACGCTCGGCGCCTTGTGCTACAGGCGAGCTCAACCAAAGCGCACTGGCAACACATAAGCCTAAACCCCATTTCATTTGGGTATTCATTACCGATATCTGGGCTATGTTAGTTTTATTATGCTTCATGTTCATTCCTCGCTGTCTTGATATTGAGGCCATTAAAACCTAATGGAAATGAACATAAGCTGAACATAGGCTAATCATAACAACCAAAACAATCAGCTATTTATGCGCGACTAGCAAGAAACTTCAAGGTGTCTGTAAATGATTCAGCTAATGTTCATCTGTCAGAACGTATACTGCGATGACAAATCAGCTATTTGTGCCTATGGCTATTTTATCGATTAGGTTAAGTAGATGTTTCTATATAGAAAGGGATCTTTTACACTGGCAATACTGAGGTTATTAGGGATCACAATATGCAGCGTATGCTCAACATAAATGCCATCATGTTAGGCCTAATATTAACGATACTGTCACTCACGTCGGTACCGTCTTATGCGGCATGGTATTCATCGCCCCATGCTAGCCACTCTCCCGGCCCTAATAATAATCGCCAAAACAATAATCAGAACAGTAACCTCGTCGTGGCAAGTGCTCAACATGCGGTACAAATAGCGCAAAGTCGTTATTCTGGCAAAGTGTTAAAAGTACAATCGGCTAACGTTAATGGACATACTGGGTATCGGATTAAACTACTCACCAATGATGGGGTTATTTTCTATGTATTAGTCGATGCCACCAATGGCGCAGTGACAAGGAACTAACCCATGAGATTATTATTAGTCGAAGACGATTTAGCCTTGCAACAGAACATCAAACAACACCTTATCGAAGCGCAATATACTGTTGATGTCGCCAATGATGGCGAAGAAGGCTTATATCAAGCTCAAGAATATCAATACGATGTCGCCATTATCGACGTCGGTTTACCAAAACTCGATGGCTTGTCATTAATCAGCCAATTACGCGAGCAAGACATTAGCTACCCGATAATCATTTTAACCGCTCGAGACAGTTGGCAAGATAAAGTAGTTGGATTAGATGCCGGTGCCGATGATTATTTAAGTAAGCCATTTCAGCTCGAAGAACTGGTTGCTCGCATTAATGCGTTAATTCGCCGTTCGGCAGGTAAAGCGAGTCCTGTTATCCAAAATGGTCCCTTTAGTATCAATACTCGCAGTTTAGAAATTAAACAGGGCGAGCAAATCATTAACCTCAGTGGTTCTGAATACAAACTGTTTGAATACCTAATGTTGCATCCAGGTTCAGTGCATTCAAAAAGCCGATTAATTGAACATATTTATGATCAAGATTTTGATTTGGACTCGAATGTGATTGAGGTTTTCATTCGCCGTTTACGTAAAAAACTCGACCCTGACAATCAGTACCAATTAATTGAAACGCTCCGCGGTCAGGGCTATCGTCTGCGCCAATTAGACCCAAATGCATAATCTACTCAACTCGCTTAAAGTTCGCATTGTTGTCAGCGCCTTATTGTTAATATTGGTGTTGCTGCCGATTATTGGCATGACAGTAAACAATGCCTTTGAGACCCAGGTGAATGTCGCCGCCAAAAATCAATTAAAAGCTTATATTTACTCGGTCTTGGCCATGGCCGAAGTGGAAAATAACCAATTACAAATGCCGTCACATTTACTCGAAAACCAATTTAATGTCATTGGATCAGGTCTTTATGCGTTAATCACCACCAAAGACAATCAGCTATTGTGGACCTCAAATTCATTTTTGGGCCTAAACACGCCCATTAATCTGCCTAAACCAGCAACGGGCAGAAGCACCTTCGACTCGATCATGATTAATGATAAACCTCAGTTGATATATAGCTTTAGCGTGAGTTTTGCCACCAGCGAACAGCCTTTTACCATGACGCTACACATTATAAAAAATAAACAGGAATACCTTCAACAAATCCAAAAATTCTCTAATACCTTATGGACTTGGTTACTGATCTTAACGGCCCTATTGTTGATAGTGCAATTGAGCTGGTTATTATGGACTCTAAAACCCTTGGGTAAATTTAGCCAAGAACTGAGTGCAGTAGAGCAAGGGACATCGATGCAGCTAAGCACCCACTACCCTGTTGAGCTGCAAAAAGTCGCTAAGCAATTAAACACCTTATTACAAACCGAACAAAATCAGCGTAAACGCTATCGTAATGCCCTGGCCGATTTAGCCCACAGTTTAAAAACCCCTTTGGCGGTAATGCAAACCCAAGCTAACTTAAGCGAGGCCTCGCTCGAGCAAATTAACCGCATAAATCAAATTATTGCCTATCAGCTCAGGCGCGCACAAAGTGCTGCGGGTAGCGCGTGGCATTTGGGGGTCAGTGTTGACAGTATAAGCGTGAGATTAGTTAGAACCTTAACTAAGATATACCAACAGCAACAACTCAGCATTGATTACCAAGGCGATCACAATGCACGTTTCAAAGGTGATGAAGCCGATTTAACAGAAATGCTCGGCAATGTGTTAGACAATGCCTGTAAAGCCGCAAATGCCCAAGTAAAACTAACGGTTAAGCAAGGGCCTAATAGCCTTCTTATTAGTGTGGAAGACGACGGTACAGGAGTACCTGAAGACAAGCAGCAGCAAATTTTCGAACGAGGCATACGCGCTGATACATACGATCAAGGTCATGGTATTGGCTTAGCGATTGTGCGCGACCTCGTCGATAGTTATCACGGTAAGCTTACCGTAAGTCAATCGACCTCATTGGGCGGCGCCAAATTTGAATTTGAATTTACGCATTAGTGTCTAATAATCTGATGAATAGATAACTCATTTCAAGCTAAACCTGACTATATAGTTTAACTCTCTCGATTAGCCTTCAGCTTATGTTCATCTTCGGCTCGTTATGATTGGCTTAACAGTCATAAATGACACTGGAGATAACATGAAAAAAGCCATTCACGCACCCGCTAAGGCGCTACTTGCCTTAGCTCTGGTTTGTATGCCATTAACAAGTGTGCAAGCGGCGCAGCCAACTAATAACCTCACTTACACAGCTGCAGATGATGCGGTCAGTGATGCTGAGTTGGCACAAATGCTTGCGCCTATTGCGCTATATCCAGACAGCTTATTAACTCACATCCTCATTGCGTCAACATATCCATTAGAAATTGTTCAAGCTAAGCGTTGGTTATCAAACCAAGGCGATCGTGATACGAAGCAAATCATGATAGAGGTCGAGTCACAAGACTGGGATCCAAGCGTCAAAGCCCTAGTGGCATTTCCCAATGTACTGCAACGCTTAAATGATGACTTAGCCTGGACACAAAGCGTAGGAGATGCCTTTTTACAAGACGAAGGCCGCATGCTAGATACCATTCAGTCGCTGAGACAACAAGCCGATAAGGCCAATAACTTAGCCGACCTTGAGCAAGTCAAAGTGTCGCGGGTTGAGCGTCGGATCATTATTGAGTCGGTTCGCCCTGAAATCGTCTATGTACCTTATTACGACAGTCGCATTGTTTATGGTGATTGGCGCTGGAACCGTTACCCGCCCGTTTACTGGAGTGCACCAGCTTATGTGCACTACCGCCCTAACCACAGCGCTATTTACTGGGACACTGGCGTACACATCAGTTTTAACTTCTTTTTTAGTAGTTTTCATTGGCATGACCGCCGCGTAATCGCCGTACCTGTTCATCAAAACTACCGTTACTACACACCACGGAAAATAAGTTACAGCCATGGTGCACAACATTGGCAACATAAGCCTAAACACCGCAAAGGTGTGGCGTACCACAGCCAAGTGATCAGCAAACGTTATAATGGCCATTATGAAAAACGTAACCAGCAAGTAAGTTATTCACGCGAACCTAAGCGCCAGCTAGCCAATGAGCCACGCCATTACTCAACCAAGGTGAACGATCAACATAATCAAGTCAATTACGCTAAGCAGGACAAGCATAGTGACAAATCAGCGCTTAAAAGAGTCAATCGCAATGATGCTGTTGAACACAGAAGTACCCAACTAAAGCGCGAATTAAGTCAGCAGCGTCAACCAGTTGCACAGGTAAAATCGTTTGATCGTAAAGGCGAACCAATGAAGTCAAGCTACAGTCGTCAGCGCGATGTGGCCCAAACTGGGCCTAAATATGAGGCAAAACCGGTCGCAAATATGACAAGCAAACCGCGCACTCAAGAATTACAACAAGCTCAGCGTAATACTCGAGTTGAAAAAGTGCGTGAGCCGCAGGTTAACACTATGCGCAATCAACAACAGCAAGTGAAACAAATACGCACAAACGAACCAAAGAGACAGCAAGTGCGCGATACATCCCGCTCCACATCTCAGCAAGTTTCACGATCGGTTAATCAGCAACGTGATAATTCATCACATCGCACAAACCAATCAAGGGATATAAAGCCATCAAGAGAAAGAGAGTAAGCACTTAATCGATTGCGAAAAAAACAACATGAGCAAAGTGTGTTTGCCATGTTGTTTTTTTAACTAACGTCATCAAAATTAACGATATTGAACTAAACTCGTGGCAATACGATACACACATCAAGCCCATGAGGATCGACCTGATTAAAGTTCAACTCCCCATGATGTAAGCTGATAATGTGCTGGCAAATAGACAAACCTAGACCCGCTCCTTGAGAAGCATTTTCATCAACACGATAAAATCTATTTTTGGCTAAGGCTATCTCCTTAGCAGACATCCCACGACCTTGATCAAGCACACAAATCATTGTGTACTCATCATCCTGAGAAGCCTTAATGGTAATTAATGATTCCGCAGGACTGTATTTGCAGGCATTTTCAATAATATTTTTCAGGACTAACTCAAGGTAAAACGCATCGGCGTTAATGGTCATGTCCGCAGGAATATCAATATGCCATTCATAATCAGCAATCACGTGTAATAACTGATTTATCACGTTATCAATGATGTCTTGTAGCTTACAATCTGTTTGATTTAACGCTTCAATCGCATCAACTCGCGACAACAGTAACAACTGCTCTACCATATGATTAATACGGTTTACGCCCTCACCTATGGCTTCTATATAGGCCAAGGTCGCAAGTTGAACATCAGGGGCTTGGCTGGACAATACATCACTTAAGCCGTCGCTATGTAACTTAATAATCGCTAACGGTGTTTTCAGCTCGTGTGCAGCGTCTGCGCTAAAACGACGCTCACGGATCATCGTCTCGCTAATACGCTGCAAATAACTGTTAAGTGCTTTTTGTGTCGACGCTAACTCTGTTGGTAACGTGAAATTGATTGGGGTTAGGTCTTGGGCAGGACGATTGTCTAAATGACGTTCTAATAATTTAACCGGTTTAAATAGGTAGTAAGTTAACGCCAACATAAAAAACATCATGATCGGCGTAATGATCAATGGCGAGCGCCAAGTATTGCTGATGATTAATGATACTAACTCTTGTCTGACATCATCACGCTGTGCGGTAACAATCCATACCTGCTGCGGCAATGAAAAAAAACTGTATACGTGCCATAAATCATTACCGATACGACGAGTATCATAACCTTGAGTAAAATTAGTTAGTAGTTGATCGCCAGAACTGTCAGAGTAAGCCAGTAACTGCCCGGTGCTAGACAGTAATTGAAATGACAACTTATGCTCATAAGATAAGGTAATAGGGTTAGCTTGTTCGGCAAATGTGTCGACTTTCGAATCATCAACATGGAACAGGATAGGCTTGAGAACAAGCTGAGCTAATTGCGCTTGCGTTAGATGATCAACATAAAACTTTTCTAGCATTTTCGAAGTTTGGATCATCTGTGCATCAAATAACTCTTCAACTTCATGCGTCGCATCACGGGTGCTCAAGATGCTCGAAAACGTCACGGTGAGGACAATCCCCACCAGCATGAGCAAACTTAATAATAATCGTAATGAAAACATAATGTCCTATGGTATTGAATAGCATCATAGCGCAATTTAGGTGTGACGCTGTTTACTGACGACTTGTCACGAAAAAGATTATACCGTTTCCGTTAAAATGTAGCCTATACCACGTACAGTTTTGATTAATTCGGTGGCAGTTTTTTTGCGTAGGTGATGAATATGCACCTCGATCGAATTACTGCCGACTTCATCCCAACCATAAGTTAATTGTTCAAGTTGATTACGGGTTAATACCCGTCCAGCAGATTGAGCAAACTCGAGCAATAATTGATACTCGCGCCGAGAGAGTGACACTAACACGCCGCGAAAATGTACTTCACAGCGGGCAAAATCAATATTAAGCGCGCCATAACTAAATTGATTATTGTCTAGACCATGCTGGCGTCGAATAATAGCGCGTAATCTTGCAATAAGCTCTCTGACATCAAAAGGTTTACTTAAATAATCGTCTGCGCCAATATCTAAACACATCAAACGTGTATCAAAATCAGTATTTGCAGTGAGTACAATAATCGGTAACGAGATACCGTTACGACGCCACAGTTTTAGTAAGTCCGCGCCATTGCCATCAGGCAACCCCAAATCGAGAATAATCGCGCTAAAATCTTCATTATTCAGGGCTACCTCCGCCTGCTTATAGGACGGCAGATGATCAACCTGGATACCTTCTTTGGCCAAACTCAGCATCACGCCTTGGGCGAGTAGTTTATTGTCTTCAACCAGTAACACGCGCATGATGACTTATCCCCTAAATACCTTAAAATCGACACCTTGCTGCTGTAAAAACGCTTCAGCATCTGGCCCTTTTAACATCGACATCGTGGCTAACATTCCCGCCATAACACAATTTGGCGCGAGTACAGTAACCGATAATGGCGCCTGTTCTATCGGATAACCATTTTGAGGATTAATAATATGCCCATAACGCTTACCGTTCACTTCTATATAACGTCGAGTATTGCCGCTGGTCGCGAGAGCACCCTGACGGATAGTTAATAGTGCAGCAGCATTATCAAGCTTCTGCGGGTTTTCAATCCCCACCTGCCAGCCATCCGCTTTGGAGACCGGACAAGCAATATCACCACCAAAATTAACTAATACCGAGGTATCAGGCCAACGTTGAGCCAATATATTTGCGGTGCGATCAACGGCATATTCTTTACCGATACCGCCAAAATCGACACTCATGCCAGCCGGCATATGAACGCTAGTGTTAGTCAATGTAATACGTTCAAAACCAACTTGATCTAAGGCTTTATCAATCTCAGTTTGTAGCGGTACACAATGGCTGCCATCAAAACGCCATAGGGCCATTAATGGGCAAGCGCTGATATCAAATGCTGTCTCGCTTAATTGAAAACATTGTTTAGCAAAGGTAAATAAATGAAGGGTTTCGGCATCAATGACTGTTGTGTCACCTTGAGCATGATTTAACTGCCACACCACATTACCTTCAATAAAACGACTAAATTTATGTTCTATACGCTTAGCTTCATCATAAGCAATATTGAGCATTTGCCGAGCAACATGCTCGTCATTCACCGCCATTAACAATTCGCATGGGCTTGCCATAGCGTTAAATGAACCTAAAAAGCCCCAATGACGAGTCTGTAAGCTCATCGCCTCTGGGGCTTTTAACACTGTAGTTAGCCGTTTATGCACGTAAAGTGACTCGTTTTATGGATATAACATCCATCTTAAAACGAATAACTCACTTGAGCTACAATTGCCTTCACTGCTGGGAATAAATCATAGTTCTGTAACTGACCCGGTAATTGCGTACCATTATTTTCAGGATTTTGCTGATAATACTCAATACGATAACTTAACTCATGTCCACCGGATAAACGCTGACCAAACTTAAGCCCTATCGTATAAGCCGTCATATCACCAATACGATAATCTGCGCTGGCATACTCAGGTATGGCATCGCCACTCATTAAGAATGGTCGATAAAACTCAGCAGCCTGCTGTTGGTAATAACGTAAATGTAATTGTCCGTAGATGCTTGGGCTAAAGTAATAGCGATAATGGGTTTCTAACGTATGTGATTGAATATCCCAATCGTCAGTACTGTAACGATATGAAAAATCGACTACACCAGAATCTAAAGCACCTTTGGTAAGTAAAAACACACTGTGTTTCAAGCGTGAATCAGGACGATTTTCATAACGGTAAGCTTGTGTTTGACCATTAGCATCAACTTCACTAAGAATTTTATACGGGTCAGTCATGTAACCAGACACACTGGATAAACCATAGTTAGCCTGCATTAACCAATTACGATTAATAATCTGAGTGACACCGAACATAATATCGCTCGTTTGCTTAGTATCATCACCCGCTAAACGAGTTTGATCAAATGCAGCTTGATAATCGGCATCACTGGCATAATTACCCCGAAACACCATTTGTGACATGGCTACTGGGCGACCGCCTACAGGGTCAACCACATCATTACTGAACGCGCCAGACAACGACACCGTCGTGTTGTTTTTATTGAAGCTGCGCTCAAGGCCCGCATTAATCCCCATAGAGAGATAATCGAACTCTTTAGAGCCGTACACACCGACATTACCAGTCCAATCTTGGTTAAGCACTTCTTGCCAATTAGCGCTTAGCTGTACCCGGGTATCGTGAAAGGTATCGTCAAGCGGCGTTTCACCTGAGCTAACGGTATATTGGCCGTCGCCTGAAGGACGGGTAAAGGTTTGGCTTTCGTCTTGGGCAACCGCACCAGAAGCCGATGCGCCTGTTAAGCTGTCGACTACAATTTTCATGTCTAGGAGTGAAGTTTCGCCAAAGGCTTTTTGCACATTACCAATGGCTTCTGCAGCTTGCACACGGTCTTGCTCACCATAATACATAATGGCAGCATCGACTTTCCAATCATCATTTGCAGGAGTAGCTTCAGCAGCACTCACCTGTTGATTCAGTAGACTGCAGCTTGCTAACGCCAATGCACTGGCAATATTTTGCTTAGATGTTAGTTGCATCCACAACCTCCACCCGCTAATGAACGCCCACCGCTGGTGCCTTCTTTACTGAAATAAATATGGTCATCTAAGGCAAGATCGAGTTTTTCGCTGTTTAAGGCCATGTCAGCTCTGGCTAATTGATCTTTTTCCCAAGGTTGTACACCTAGGCTTGAACATCCAGCCAAACTACTGACAATGGCTAACGCCACTGCCGCCTTGGCTAAGGGTTGATAAAACGCTTTCGTCATGAGTTTACTCCTGTAACAACATTTGGATTTCTTGCTCGTAGGCGGGGGTATTTTCGGTAAAAAATCCCATGTGAGTTTGTACCAGTTCACCTTTACGGTTAAACATAAAACTACTTGGCATTCCTTGTAACTCAAAGGCTCGAGCTATATCGCCCTCAGGGTCAAAGCGAAGATTAAATTTTCCCGGTAGCTTACTCAGAAACTCATGCGCTAATGCTGTGTCAACATCAAGGTTAATCGCTACAACCTCTAGACCTTGCTGTTGATATTTAGCTTGCATGGCATTCATCCAAGGGAATGATTTGCGGCATGGGCCACACCATGAAGCCCAAAAGTCGACATAAACGACCTTACCAGCAAATTGTTGCAAACTGACAGACTGCCCTTGCAGATCCATCACTTTATTATCTAATGACGGAGCAGCATAAGCAGTAACACTGACTCCAAGGCTTAACGCCAAACTTAACGCGGCAATGTTAAACTTACTTAAGCGTGAAAATAACTTTTTTGACATCATATTTTTGCCTACTGACTGAATATAGGACAAAGTAAGTTACCAAGCTTAAGGTTTACTTAAGTAAACAGATCGAACAATTTAAAAAGCTGGCCAAGGCAAATGCTGCCTCGACCACACAATTGTTAAGGTTAACCACCAATCATCTTCGACACTAAACCTTTCTCATGACCCGATTCAGCCACTAAAATACCCGCTAAATGTAAACTGATAAAAGGAATGAAATACCAAAGTGCCAGTACATGTATTGTTTCAGCCTGTCCTTCTATTGATTCTGGGCCAAATTTAAGCAACAAACCGGTTATAACTGACAAGGCGACACCCGCATAAAATAGCCAATAGACCCACGCTTGAAACTTTTGTTTAGTGGTTGCTTGGCGCGAAAAAGGTGATGTGTAATGCAGACCAAATTTAGCCATATAGATAAAACGCGTCAACACAAATACACTGACCGCATAGCCGAAATAAATATGCCACTGAAACATAACACCACGAATACTTCTTGCAATGCTCACCGCTTGCTTATCAGTAATGATGACATCAATTTTGGCTAAACCTTGATGAATAATCGCGGCCATATGGTTTTTCTCCATCCAGCCAAGTCGCAATAAAACTGTTAATAGCATGACCATCATAGTCAACGCGAGCCCCCAGTGAATGAGACGATGAAGCAGTGGGAAATTAGTCTGTGTTTGCATATAAACCTCGATAGGATTGCGATAATGCGGCTATTATTACGCCGAAATCTTAACAATTACTTATGAATAACAATAATCGAAAAATATTCTAAAACATGACATTATGACAGCATAAAACATTGAAAGAGGTCACACGTGACAACTATTTTGATTAAGTATAGCCAAATAGTGTTATTTCTAGCAGGTCTAGGGACTTCATTAGGTGGACTGTATACTTTGTTTCCCCAATGGGCGCTGGAAAACCTAAACCAACTGCCCTTCTTTGCCAGTGATACAATTTTCATTCAGCATTGGGGCTTTATGGTATTAATGGTGGGATGCAGTTTTTTTATTGCAATGTTTCGCTCAGATTGGGTCAAACCAGTATTTTGCATTGCGCTAATTGAAAAGCTGTTTTTTATTAGCTTAGTATTGAGCAATGCCAATCAACCTTTTGTCGATGGATTTTGGTCATCAATGGTAATGGACATGATTATATGTACCTACATCGCCGCTTACTTATGGTGGTGTCGAACCGCCAGTGAGTTAACGTCTTAAGATAGGCAAACTCAATTTAATCGAGCTTATCTGCCGCTGCCGCGACATCGCATTTTTTACAAATAAGGATCATGCCTAATTGTTGTTGTCGACCTTCTACCGTCGTCACCCAGGGGCGAACAGTCCAAGGTGGATTATGGCGTACATGTTGAAAATGGCCACAGCCTAATTCTGCCACCCAATGCTGCTCTTCATCCAGGTGATAACCGATAATTTGTTGCTGCATCCTCGTTCACCTAATCTTTAATAGCAATGCCAATAGCACGGTTAACACCGACAAAAAAGCCTGAACAAGTCAGGCTTTTTGAGCGATAAATAACTTAAGTCAATACCAGGTTACTTAGTACGATCGCGAATGTGGCTCATTGCACGCTTACGACGACGCTCTTGACCCACGGTTAACTTTTCAGTTCTACCTTCAAACGGGTTAGCACCTTCGTGGAAACGTAACTGAATTGGCGTACCAACTACTTTCAATGAACGACGGAAGTAGTTCATCATATAGCGCTTATACGAATCAGGTAGCTTCTTAACTTGGTTACCATGAATAACCACGATTGGTGGGTTATAACCGCCAGCGTGAGCATATTTCAGTTTCACACGACGACCATTAACCAATGGAGGTTGGTGATCATCTTGCGACATCTGCATAACGCGAGTCAGCATTGAAGTACTCACACGACGTGTAGCACTGTCGTAGGCTTCTTCAATTGACTCATACAAATGACCAACGCCAGTGCCATGTAATGCAGAGATAAAGTGAATACGGGCGAAATCGATAAAGCCTAAACGGCGATCAAGTTCGCTTTTAACACGGTCTTTGACTTTTTGATCAATACCGTCCCACTTATTTATCGCAATAACCAATGCACGACCAGCGTTTAAGGTAAAACCTAATAAACCAAGATCTTGCTCTGCAATACCTTCGCGCGCATCGATAACCAATAATACTACGTTAGCATCTTCAACTGCTTTTAAGGTTTTAATCACCGAGAATTTCTCGATAACTTCATTCACTTTACTGCGACGACGAACACCAGCAGTATCAATTAACACGTACTCTCTACCTTCACGTGACATTGGAATATAAATACTGTCACGAGTAGTACCGGGTTCGTCATAAACCACCACACGTTCTTCGCCGAGGATACGGTTAATCAGTGTTGATTTACCCACGTTAGGCTTACCAATAATGGCGAGCTTAATCG
This sequence comes from Shewanella sp. SG44-6, assembly GCF_014164185.1. Classification (NCBI taxonomy): domain Bacteria; kingdom Pseudomonadati; phylum Pseudomonadota; class Gammaproteobacteria; order Alteromonadales; family Shewanellaceae; genus Shewanella; species Shewanella sp. SG44-6. The sequence continues at coordinate 27,816 of NZ_JACJER010000043.1, forward strand.
GTAAGTTTTGCAGGCGTTCTTGTTCTGCTTCAGCTTCTTCTTCAGTATATTCACGTTCGACTTGCTCGCCTTCTTCGTCGAGTTCGCGAACGATACCCATAGCTTCAGCATAAGGCGTTAGTGCGTAATCAATCATGTTGGTCACACCACGGCCTTGCGCGGCAGCCATTTGGTATACTTCACCTAGACCTAAAGACCAAAACTCACCACAAGCTGAATCGGCATCAATACCGTCGACTTTGTTAGCAACCACAAAAGTGACTTTATCACGGCTACGTAAATGCTGAGCAATCGCTAAATCAGCAGCTGTCATACCCGCACGAGCGTCAGTCATAAATAATACGACATCCGCTTCTTCAATCGCGGCCAATGACTGTTCAGCCATTTTAGTTTCGATCCCTTCTTCGCTGCCATCAATACCGCCAGTATCAACAACGATAAACTCGTAGCCAGCTAAAAATGCGCGGCCGTATTTACGGTCACGTGTTAAACCTGGGAAATCAGCGACTAACGCATCACGAGTACGAGTAAGACGGTTAAATAATGTCGATTTGCCGACATTCGGTCGCCCTACAAGGGCCACTACAGGGATCATGATTTTGCCTCTAAAAAACTTTTCAATAAAAAGCCCCCGGAACGCTTCCAGGGGCTCTAGTAAGGATATTATACCTTAATTAACGCAAAAATAATGCTACGACTTATTCCGCATCAGTTTTGGTATCTTCCTCAGCATTCATTTGCTCTTGCTTGTTCAAGGAAACAATAGCAACTTTACCACTTCGGCCTTGAACATAAATGTTGTCACCCACCACTAAAGGTTGGGCATATAATCCATCACTATCAACTTCAATGCGGCCAACAATGTCACCGCTATTACGGTCAATAAAGTGCAAGTAACCTTCAAAGTCACCAACAACAATGTAATTGTCTATCACGGCTGGAGCGGTTAATTCACGGTTTTTAAGAACCGAATTACTCCATAATTCAAGACCATTGCGGCGATCAACCGAATAAATACGGCTATGATCATCAACTAAGTACAGGCCAATACCTGCAGCAGCTAAATCATTAAAGCTTGAATATTTACGTGACCAAACAATCCGTCCGCTGCGAAGCTCCATAGACACGAGATTACCGTTGTAACTCGCAACATAAATATTTTCGCCCAAAATTAATGGCGTCATATCAATATCGGCCATCCGGGTAAACTCATTGGAACCCGTTGGGGTAAATACCGCTTGTTCCCATGCTTGTTGGCCATTACTTTTGACCACAACAGCGACTTTGCCATCTGCTGTGCCTAAAAAGAAACCGCCCGCTTCATAAGCGGCTGAACCTGTACCTCGTAAGGTAAGGTTTGGCAGCTGCATTTCATAGGTCCATAACTTTTCACCGTTATCGATATTAAATGCTTCAAATGCACCTTTACTGGTATTTACAGCAACAACATCTTCTGCCACTGTCGGTGCCGATAATAACTCACCATTAGCTTGAGCAGACCACACTACGTCACCCGTAGCCTCATCTAGCGCAACTAATAAGCCAGTTTCACCACCAACAAAGACTTTGTTACGTGCCGCTGTAACGCCGGCAGCTAAACGAATTCCTTTGGTTTTAATTTCAAGCTTATCTTCAAAGACATCATTAAAGTCTTGTTTCCATAGCTCCTTGCCGCTGGTTTCATCAAACGCAACCACAACACCGCTGCGATCGGCGACAAATAATTTGCCATAACGAACCGCAGGACGAAGTTGCGAGTAATAATCACCTACGCCATCGCCAACACTGGTATCCCAAGTCACTTCAGGAAATACAGTTGCTTGTATATCAACTAATTCACTCACTGGCTCTTCTTCAACATCACTTGAAGAACAAGCAGACATAAGAGCAACACTTAACCCGACGGCAAGTAGATTTTTACACCAAGACTTCATTGGCTAAATTCCTTATGCCTTATTTAGATTGTCTAACTTCATGGTCAGCGCAGGACTGGCTATCGCACCACCATTATCCACGGCTGCTTGATAAGCTAATTTGGCTTTATCCAAATCACCTTGACGCACTAAAAAGTCGCCTTTTAATTCTTCACGTTGCGAAGCAAATGCTTTATCAGTCACTTGTTCTAGTGTGGCTAATGCCATACCAAGATTATTTTGCTCAGCTTGAATACGCGCTAGACGTATCATGGCCACCATGCCTAAACCTGAACCAGGCTCTGCGGCAATTACTTTGGTAAATGAGGCTTCAGCTTTTGCTAAATCACCCGCTTCAACCGCTGATTTAGCGACCATCAACTCGAGTAATGCCTGATAACCTTGCTGATCATGTTCTGATGTAAAGCTTTCTGCCTGAACCAATAACGCTGCAGGGTTAGCTGACTGTGTCACGATAGACTGAAACGATTCGGAAGCTTTTTCGGCTGCCGTCACTTTCATATCAGAATAAGTATTCCAACCATATAGACCACCAAGGCCTACCACGGCACCCACGACAATCGAAGTACCATAATCTTTCCAGAACTGCTTGATAGCATCTACTTGTTGTTCTTCTGTGCTATAAATTTCCACTTGCACTTCCCCTTTGAAATCAATTCTTAAATCAGTTCTGCAATTTTAGTTACGAGTTCACTACGCGTAACCAATTGTTGTTCGTCTTTTGTTCTTAACGGCTTGATAGCCACTTGATTATTCGCGACTTCATTTTCGCCAATGATCAACGCAAATTGAGCACCGCTTTTATCGGCACGCTTCATTTGCTTTTTAAAGTTACCACCACCGCAATGACTCATGACTTTAAGCGTTGGTAACTGTTGACGCAACTCTTGAGCCACTTTAATGGCTTCAACCACACAATTCTCACCCATAGCAGTAACATAGATGTCTACTTCAGGGGCAATATCACTGGTTAACTCAAGCGTTTCAAGTAATAGTACAATGCGCTCAAGGCCCATTGCAAAACCAACGGCTGGAGTATCTTTCCCCCCCAGTTGACCGACTAAACCATCATAGCGGCCACCCGCCAACACTGTACCTTGAGAGCCCAAACTGGTGGTAACCCATTCGAATACAGTGCGGTTATAATAATCTAAACCACGTACTAAACGTGGATTGATGGTGTATTGGATGCCAACAGCGTCTAAGAGTTCACATAAAGTTGAAAAATGTGTCTTAGTTTCTTCACCCAAGTAATCCATTAATGCTGGTGCGTCAGCTAAAATAGCCTGCACTTGCTGATCTTTAGTGTCCAGTACACGCAATGGATTTGAATACATCCGACGTTTACTATCTTCATCGAGAATATCTTTATGCTGCTCTAAAAAAGCAATTAACGCATCGCGATAGGCTGCACGTTCAGCGGGATCGCCTAAGGTGTTTAGCTCAAGTGCAACGTGCTCTTTAATCCCTAACAAGTCCCATAAACGGGCTGATAACATCAATACTTCAGCATCAATATCGGCGCTACCAATGCCATACACTTCAACACCGAACTGGTGGAACTGACGATAACGACCTTTTTGCGGACGCTCATGACGGAACATAGGTCCCATATACCATAAACGTTGTTCTTGGTTGTAAAGCAGACCATGTTCGTTACCCGCACGAACAGTTGAAGCGGTACCTTCAGGACGTAAGGTTAAGCTGTCACTATTACGATCTTCAAAGGTATACATTTCTTTTTCAACAATATCGGTCACTTCACCAATAGAGCGTTTGAAAAGGTCGGTACTTTCTACGATAGGAGTGCGAATTTCGCTATAACCGAATGCACTAACAGATGAACGCAATACTGCTTCGAGTTTTTGCCATATAGGACTTTGGGTAGGCAGAATATCATTCATTCCGCGAATAGCTTGGATTTGCTTTGCCACTGTTAACTTGTCCACTTATTGAATTAGCTTGCGCTAATAAAATGTAAATACACCCTCTGCATCGGCAACTTTAGGTTGTCATGCACAGGATTAAGATTATTCGGTTTTATCGGTTATCGCGATACGGTTGGCCATCATGCTTGCTTTTGCACGGATCTTAGCTTCTAAACCATCGACGATATTGTTATTATCAAAGCGTTCTTTTTGACGCACTCCGCCATCATAATAACCGCTTTTAGCATGGCCACCCGTTAAACCAATATCAGACACTAATGCCTCGCCTGGACCATTAACCACACAACCTATAATGGACACATCCATTGCGGTGGTAATGTCTTCAAGACGACGTTCAAGTTCATTGACTGTGCTAATCACATCAAATTCTTGGCGCGAACAAGAAGGACAAGCAATAAAATTAATTCCACGGCTACGAATGCGCAAAGACTTTAAAATATCAAAGCCCACTTTGATTTCTTCAACGGGATCGGCTGCTAACGAAATACGTAAAGTATCACCAATACCCTCAGCTAATAACATGCCTAAACCCACAGCTGATTTAACTGAACCGGCACGCATACCGCCTGCTTCAGTAATCCCCAAATGCAAAGGTTGACGTATTTGTTTAGCGAGTAAACGATAAGATGCGACAGCAAGAAATACATCTGAGGCTTTTACACTGACTTTAAATTGATCAAAGTTCAAACGGTCCAAAATATCCACATGACGCATTGCCGACTCAAACAACGCCTCCGGAGTTGGCTCGCGATACTTATCCATTAAGTCTTTTTCAAGCGAACCACCATTGACCCCGATACGGATTGGAATATTTTTATCGCGTGCACATTCAACAACGCTGCGAATACGCTCTTCATTACCAATATTTCCAGGATTTATACGCAGGCAATCTGCACCGTATTCAGCCACTTTAAGTGCAATACGATAATCAAAATGAATATCGGCAATCAAAGGCACATTCACTGACTGTTTAATGATTTTAAACGCTTCAGCAGCATCCATCGTTGGCACAGAAACACGCACTAAATCAGCGCCCACCTTTTCCAACGCACGAATTTGTGCAACTGTGGCTTCAACATCATTAGTATTGGTATTGGTCATCGACTGGACAGCAATCGGTGCACCATCGCCAATAGGCACATTGCCCACATATATACGTGTTGATGGTCTGCGAATAATTGGGGATTCGTTATACATGTAAATGTACTCTACTGCAGTTGCTAAAGCATTATGACGCTTTAGGCAGGGTTAATCTTGCTACTCGACCATTGGCAAATTCAGCTAAACTGATTTTATTGCCATCGAGGCTGATACTGGCGACTTGAGGTGCACCTAGGATCACTTTAAACGGTTTTGTACCTTGAACTTCAATTCGCTGAGCTGAATTTTTCACGCCATCAACCATGACTTTACCTGTGGCATCAGTCACATTAACCCAACAATCACCTGAAAGTTCAATGGTTAATACACTTGCACCACTCACTAAACTTGAGCTTGTTGATGCTGCTTGTGCATTATCACTTTCAACACTGCTAGGTGAAGTACTAGCTGCATCTTGCGCCGTTTGAATAAGCTTATCTTCAGCATCTATTGCAGCTTGGCTAGGAGCCTCTGCCGCACTCGCACTGGCTTCGTTACTTGGCTCATTACCACTATACTGTTCAGTTTCGCTTCTAATGAATTGTTGCGGTTGGGCCATGTTACTTCCAGCAGCAATTTCTTCAACGGTTGGTTGAGATAAATCAACACTGGTTATTAACGATGACTTTTGAACCCACCACAATACTAACATGGCGATCAATACGGCAATAATAAGGTAAGTCACAAAATTTAGACGGCTATTACGAGCTTGATGCGTCGTCTTACGTGAAAAACTTTGCATTTCAGGGGCAACAATTTCAGGTAATTGCTGGCTTAAACATAGCTGAATTTTGTTCATATCAGCACTTACTGCACGAGCATAATTTTTAATATAGCCGCGCACATAAGTGGTAGAGGCAATATTATCAAAGATGTCATTTTCAAGATCATTAATGATCTTGGGGCGTAAATGCAGTTGAGTTGCGACGGTCTCAATTGAGATCCCTTTTGCTTCACGGGCCGCTTTTAAAATGGCCCCAGCAGTAACAACATTTGTTAACAATGACGCGTTCTCTTCGTCTTGTTCTACTTGTTCGAATTCTTTAGTCATTAATTCAAGTTAGCTCTATAATTTTTGGCTTGTGGAGATGCAGGAAACTTCGCAATTAATAAAATGCCAAATCGTTTTACGGCCTCTACATCATTCGCCGCCCGCTCAATCTTGATCCCTAAGGCTAAACTTTCTGCTGATTCACTAGCAACTCGATGGTATCTTGCGAGTTGTTCGCGCGCATCGCCGTAGTCAGCATCTTCCATGGCTAACTCGGTTAATTCTAATAATGTGACTTTACGTCTTGGATCATACTTTAACGCCATATTAAAATACTGTCGCGCTTTTTCTTTATTACCGGCTTTGCGACTGCATACACCTAGATTTTCATAACTTGATGCGGTACGGGTATATTGAGGTGTCTCTATGGCTGCAAGAAACATTTTCTCAGACTCGGCAAACTTATTTTGTTGGCACAAAAACACCCCAAAATTGTTACGCGCATCACCCGTCACATCACTCAAACTAATCGCTTTTTTGTATGACTCTTCCGTTCGCTCAATATCGCCAACGGTTTGATAATAATAAGCCATTGCCATATGAACTTCACTGATGTTCGGCGCATATTCAACAGCTTTATTTAAATTATACTTTGCTTGCTCGCTATTACCACGCTGTAGATAAGTCAGTCCTAGTTGCATACGTTCTCTAGCAGCTCCCTGCTTATCAAACTGACGTTCAGCTACAGGGGTATCAGTACCACTGTAAGTACGCTCAGTAACACAAGCAGTGGCAGACAAAGCCACTAAAGTCATTAAACAAACCTTTTGCATTACATGCTTCATTTATAAGCCTATTATCTATGCAAACAACGAGTTATTCCATTGTGACTGAAATCTGACTCTGTTGCATTTGTTTTTTTGCTAAACGCTTTGTTCTATCACGAATATCACCGGCTAATTGACCACAAGCAGCATCAATATCGTCACCACGCGTTTTACGCACAATCACGGTTAGACCATGTTCCATTAACACTTTAGAAAAACGGTCAATGCGTGAGTTCGATGAACGGCCATACGGAGAACCAGGATACGGGTTAAACGGAATTAAGTTAATCTTACATGGCGTATCTTTCATTAAGATAGCGAGTTCATGTGCTTGATCTGTGCTGTCATTTATATGATCAAGCATCACATACTCAACCGTGACACGGCCACGGTTTGCATTAGACTTTTCTAAATAGCGACGAATACCCGCTAAAAACTCCTGCAATGGGTATTTTTTATTCACCGGAACGAGCACGTCACGTAACTTATCGTTAGGCGCATGGATACTGACGGCTAATGCCACATCGATGACATCACCTAATTTATCAAGTGCAGGTACCACACCCGAGGTTGATAATGTCACTCGACGCTTAGATAAACTAAAGCCAAAATCATCTAACATAATGTCCATAGCAGGGATAACGTTAGCAAGGTTAAGCAAAGGCTCGCCCATCCCCATCATCACTACGTTTGAAATTGGTCGATCGCCAGTGTCTTTATGGAAACCTAAAAATTGCGACACTCGCCAAACTTGACCGATGATTTCAGCGACGGTTAAATTACGGTTAAAACCTGGCTGACTAGTAGAGCAAAAAGTACATTCGAAACCGTCTATATTCCAGAAGAAGACCGAGCGACCTTTTGTGTGTCGTCACAAGTTGGTGGCGCTTTAGAATGTACTTTTTGCTCTACT
>NZ_JACJER010000044.1:0-35062 GCF_014164185.1 Shewanella sp. SG44-6
GCCCATTCGTCGCGTAACATATATTCATCGAGTAATGCTCTTGCGACCGGTCCGGCATTTTTTCCACCCCATCCCGCATTTTCAAGTACCACAGCCAAAACAATACGAGGATTTTCATAAGGTGCATAAGCAACTACTAATGCATTATCGCGTAAGTGATCCGCTACTGTGTCGGCATTATACTTTTGATCTTTACCAACACTAAATACCTGTGCCGTGCCTGTTTTCATCGCCGCGGTATAACTTGCATCCGTAAAGTGCGATTTATCCGCAGTTTGGTGCATAGCCTCATTAATGATGTCCCAATTATTCGGATCTTTAAGCTCTATTGGTATTTGCTCATCAATGGGAGAATCAATTTTAACGGTACTATTTTTAAAGGATTTTAATAGATGAGGTGTAAATCGCTTACCTTTATTAGCCATAATGGTGACCGCATTAGCAAGCTGTAACGGGGTAGTGGTCCAATAGCCTTGGCCAATACCAACCGAAATGGTATCGCCGTTATACCAAGGCTGATTATAACGCATTCTTTTCCAGTCTCTAGAGGGCATAACACCATCAGATTCTTCAAAAATATCAATGCTAGTGCTTCTACCAAAGCCAAAGCGATCCATAAAGATAGCCATTTTATCAATGCCAACTTTGTAGACAAGGTCGTAAAAGAAAATATCACAGGACTCGACAATGGCATGGTAGATATCTACCCAGCCGTGGCCCCATTTCTTCCAATCGCCCCATTTACGATCGACTCCGGGCATTTGCCAATAGCCAGGATCCCAAATACGTGTACGTTCACTAATGATTTTTTCTTCTAAACCAAGTAATGCCACATGTGGCTTGATCGTTGATGCTGGAGAGTATTGCCCTTGGGTTGCACGGTTAATTAATGGCCGCGATTTATCATTTAAGAGGTCATTATAGGCTTTAGAGGTAATGCCATGAACAAATGGATTAGGATCATATGATGGGCTGGAGATCATCGCTAAAACACCGCCATCTCTGGGATCTATTGCGACAACAGAGCCTTTTCGGCCATCTAACAGTTCCATGGCTTTTTGCTGTAGTTTGAGATCGAGTGTGAGATAGATATCTTGTCCCGGTGTCGGCGGTGTGACTTTGAGTGTACGGATCACTCTGCCACGATTATTCACTTCTTCTTCGAGGTGACCAGGAGTGCCATGAAGCAAACTTTCATAAAATTTTTCAATACCTTGCTTACCAATATCTTTGGTTGCAGCATAGTTTTTCCACTGACTACCTTTTTCAAGTAATGCTTTATCTCGGGTATTAATTTTGCCCACATAGCCAAGTACATGGGTCAATAATGCATTGTAAGGGTAATGACGCTTAAGGCCCGCTTCAACGTAAATACCGGGAAATTTATATTGATTGACACTAAAAATAGCGACTTCTTCGTCTGTTAACTTACTTTTGATGGTTAACGGTTTAAAGCGACGATGAAACTTTAGGTTTTCAGTGATACTTTCGCGATCATCTTCTGAAAGTTCAATGAAGCTATTAAGCTCATCTAACGTCGCTGTCATATCATCGACTTTCTCTGGGATGAGTTCTAGAGAGTAATAAGGTTGGTTTTCGGCTAATAGCACGCCATTACGGTCATAAATAAGTCCTCTACTTGGTGGCGTAGGAACGACCCGAATACGGTTATCATTTGACCGAGTTTCATAATCTTTATAGGAGACAACTTGAAGATGATAAAGATTGGAAAATAATATGCAGAGTAATATAAATACGCAAAGAAAAGTGAAGAATGCCCGGCGCTTAAATAGCGCGGCTTCTGCGGCGTGATCATGCATGGTAATGCGCTTTTTTGGCGGCACTTATGCTATCCCCGTCGTGACCAAATTAAAGGTTAGATTATTAAAGGCCACAGTATCAGCTGATAAAAATGAAAAATAGAGCTGCATGATAATCATTATCTGTAAACTAAGTTATTCATGCGACTGAATTTATTCTCTATGATACGGATGATTGTTATTGACGCTCCAAGCTCGGTATAGGCTTTCTGCTACGATAACCCTAACCAAAGGATGAGGTAGGGTTAGTGCAGATAAACACCAGCTTTGGTTGGCCGCCTCTTTACAAGCAGGTGAAAGTCCTTCTGGGCCACCAATCAACAAACTGACGTCTCTACCATCGAGTTGCCACTTTGTCATTTGCTCGGCAAGCTCTGGTGTTGTCCAATTTTTGCCGGGTAAATCTAAGCTGACAATGTGGTTACCTTTGGCTACTGCCGCTAGCATTAGTTCGCCTTCCTTATTTAAAATTCGGGCGATATCGGCATTTTTTCCGCGCTTCCCTGCTGGGATTTCGATGAGTTCCAAGGCCATATCTCTAGGGAAACGGCGTTGGTATTCTTCGAAGCCTCGGGTTACCCAATCGGGCATTTTGGTGCCAACGGCAATAAGCTGTAACTTCATTAGACGTTATGTTCAGACCACAGTTTTTCAAGCTCGTAATAATCACGAGTTTGTTCTTGCATCACGTGCAGAATAACAGAGCCTAAATCAACTAAAACCCATTCGCTGCTGTCACGACCTTCAACCCCAAGAGGTTGTACGCCTGCGTCTTTTGCTGACACGATCACGTGCTCACCAATAGAACGAACGTGTGTTTTCGACGTACCAGTACAAATGATCATGGTGTCGGTAATAGTTGACCGCTTAGAAACATCGATAACAGTAATATTTTTTGCTTTTAAATCATCGACTTTGTCGATAACGAAATCTTTTAGTTCGGTGCCTTGCACGCGAAGTACCTCATAAGTAAAAATTAACGGAGTATTATACTCAAATTCACTGTTAATGCGCAATTAAGCAGGCGTAAACAACGATAGAATTAATTTAGCGCCCGATACTGAGCGGATTCATAATCCTGCTCATGAGCTCATCGCTGTAGGACTTGCGGTGCTAAATATAGAGTTGATGTTGGCGAATATAATCGATTGTCGTTTGCGGTAACACTGTGCTGATATCAATATTTTGAGCTAATCGCTGACGAACTTCAGTTGAGGAGATATCGATTAACTGGCTGTTGATGCAAAATATTCTTCCATGTTTGCTATGGGAATTTGATGTGAGGTAGTCGGTATTGGCTTGTCTAAATAATAACTCTTTGGTCATTTCACTGTGGGTATCAATTGTCCACCCGGGACGTTGACAGAGTGCGATATGGCATAGATTAAACAAGGATTGCCATTGGTACCATAATGGCAGTTGAACAAATGAGTCCATTCCCATAATGAAAAAGAATTCTTCATCAGGATACAGTTCAGTCAGCAATGATAGCGTAGTGACACTGTAAGAGGGCGTGTCACGCTTAATTTCAATATCACATAGTTCAAATTCTGGATACTGCAGACAAACTAATTTCACCATTTCAAGTCGATGATGGCTGCTAACCACTGTGGTCTTTTTGTGTGGTGGGATGTGATTGGGCATTAACCAAATCTGATCTAAATTAAGTTGCTGTTTTACTTCTAGTGCAGGATTGATATGCCCTAGATGGATGGGGTCGAATGTGCCCCCCAATATACCAATACGCATTCGCTGTCCTTAGTTTTGGTCTCAGTCAGTGAGTTCAATATGGGCTAAACGCTTATGTGCCCGTGGGTCGAATAAAATGCATAAATGACTTAGACCGATCCAATCTTCATGGCCTTTTTGTTTGAGATTTAGTTCTAATTGAGAGGCAAACGCGAGCATGTGCTCAATGTGGTCCAAATCTAATCGCGTTATTGCAGCTTGATAAAGTGGTTTACGTTTATCCCAAATGCGGTGTTGGCCCCATAACTTACTCAGTTGCTCACCATTATGCAGCGCCAGCTTTAACGTGAGTAGTAGGTTAATCTCTTTAAATAAAGCCCACATTAAAATAGGCATAGCTGTGCCTTCTGCCTGCAACTGCGCCAACATGTGTTGCGCATGTTTTTGGTGATTGCCTAATATGGCATCACAGAGTTGAAACACACTAAAACGAGATTGATCCTCAAAATATTCACTCAGTTGCTCTGGAGTAATATTTTGCTTAGGGCTGAGCAGTTGTAACAATTGCATTGCTTGCTCACCAGCCAGTAAATTACCTTCAAATAAAGTAAACAACATCGTTTTAGCATCATGGTGAACAGTCAGCTGATAATGAGTAATACGGCTGTCTAACCAGCGTTCAAACTGTTTACCTTCAGGGGTGGCGCAAGGTAAATAGATGCCTTTGGCATCGAGTGATTTAAACCATTTACTATTGGTTTGTTCAGCACTGGCTTTAGGGCCTTGAACGATCAGTAGCATATCTGGATTGGGATGTTGTAACAGCGTCTGAAATGCCGCCGCGCCCTCAATACCGGGTTTACCCTGTGGCAGGGTTAATTCAATAATCCGTCGGCTAGCAAATAAACTCATTGCTTGCCATTCTTGGACTAGATCGCCCCAATTAAAGCCGGTTTCTTGACTGAGTTGAACGCGTTCTTCAAAGCCCTGTTTTTTAGCCGCACTCAGAATGTGCTGTTTACTGTTTTCGATTAACCATGGGTCATCGCCAAACAGTAAAAAGCATTGTGGTAGGGGCGAGAGGTGTTGCTTGAGTTGATCCGGATAAACCCGCATTACTCAGCTCCGATTGACGCCAAAGTCTGAATGATATAATCGGCTGCTTGTACTCGCATTTCTTTAACTAACAACTCCATTTCCCGACTTTTTGCTAATGCAGTTCGTGGGTCGTCTTGATAGTCACGGCGGATTTCAGTATCAAAGTCTTGTGGATCTTGTCCCGGTAAGGTGACCGAATAATGCACTAAATAGATCAGCTCATATTCGGCGACATTCCCAGTGGGATAAAGTGATAATGTGGCGCGTTCGAGTGAGTCATTGATTAATCGAAGTGTCGGTGTTTCTTGTGCAGCATCGACAAGGCTAATGCGGTTGATGCGCAACCTATCACGCACTAAGCGAGTTAACTCACTGTATTCATCGCTACTGGTTAAATGTAATTCAGCTAATTCAGCAGGGATGGAATAACTGCGTTGGAGTTTGAAGCCGCATCCTGCACTGGTTAGTAACACCAATGTCATTATGGCTAAACAGATTTTTTTGGCTAGCATAGTGAAGGTAGGCATCCTTGTTATTACATGGTTAAAATAAATAACTTACCGCGGTTTCATCCGCGGTAAGTTATAACACTGCAGTCTTATCACTATAATCAAATTGAGATTACTTTATCTCAATGAGATCAGTTTAGTTAGCGACAATACTGAGTAGTTTACCTGGCACGTAGATCACTTTACGAACGGTTAATCCTTCAGTGTGCTTTTGGACATATTCATCATTCATGCCTAAGGCTTCAACATCTTCTTTTGATGCATCAGCGGCTACAGTGATTTTTGCACGCACTTTACCGTTAACTTGCACCACAATCAGTTTACTGTCTTCAACTAATGCAGACTCATCCACTTCTGGCCAGCGGCTGTCTTCAATGTTGCCTTGGTGACCTAATTCGTTCCATAAGGTAAAGGTGATGTGAGGCACGATAGGGTAAAGCAAACGAGTAACAGCAGACAAGGCTTCAGCGAGCAAGGCGCGGTCTTGAGCTGTTTCTTGTGATGCTTTCAGTAAATGGTTCATCAGTTCCATTACAGAGGCCACTGCAGTGTTAAACATTTGACGACGGGCAATGTCATCACTGACTTTAGCAATCGTCTTATGTAATTCACGGCGTAACGCTTTTTGATCAGCATTTAATTTGCTGGTATCTAATGCTTCTGTTTTACCCGCTGCAACATGATCGTTGGCTAATTTCCAGAAACGTTTAATGAAGCGATGTGCTCCTTCAACGCCAGACTCTTGCCATTCGAGGGTTAATTCAGGTGGCGAGGCAAACATCATGAATAAACGGACTGTGTCAGCGCCGTATTTTTCGACCATCACTTGCGGGTCAATACCGTTGTTCTTCGACTTAGACATTTTGCTCATGCCGGTGTAAACCAGTTCATGACCTTGATTATCTACCGCCTTAAGAATACGGCCTTTGTCGTCTTTTTCTTCTACAGTCACTTCCAAAGGTGATACCCAAACACGGGCACCTTTTTCGTTGATGTAGTAGTAAGCATCGGCTAATACCATGCCTTGAGTCAGTAGTTGCTTTGCCGGTTCATCGCTGTTGACTAAGCCTGCATCACGCAACAACTTATGGAAGAAGCGGAAATACAACAAATGCATACAAGCGTGTTCGATACCACCAATGTACTGATCTACTGGTAACCAGTAGTTTGCTTTGGCAGGATCTAACATTTCATCAGCATGCGGGCTACAGTAACGAGCGTAGTACCAAGATGATTCCATAAAGGTATCAAAGGTATCGGTTTCGCGCATTGCTGGCTGACCGTTAACTGTGGTTTCGGCCCAAGCCTTATCGGCTTTAATTGGGCTTTGGATACCGTCCATTACCACATCTTCTGGCAAAATAACGGGCAGTTGATCTGCTGGCGTTGGCAACACAGTTCCATCAGCTAGGGTAACCATTGGGATTGGTGCGCCCCAATAACGTTGACGAGAAACACCCCAGTCACGTAAACGGTAATTGACTTGGCGTTTACCTTTACCTTCTGCGGTTAATCTAGCATCAATGGCTTCAAAGGCTGCTTGGAAGTCTAAACCGTCAAGTTCAGGGAAAGCATCACCCGAGTTAAATACCACGCCTTTGTCACTATAGGCTTCTTTGCTGATGTCCAATTCGCCTTCAACAGGCTTGATCACCGCTTCGATAGCAAGCTTGTATTTAAGGGCAAATTCATAATCGCGCTGATCATGAGCGGGAACAGACATCACAGCACCAGTGCCGTAATTCATTAATACAAAGTTAGCCACCCAAATAGGCACCAATTTGCCACTAATTGGATGAATCGCTTGTAAGCCAGTAGCCACACCTTTTTTCTCCATTGAAGCCATTGCTGCTTCAGTGGTATCGGCGTTTTTGCACTCTTCTAAAAATTCAGCCAGTTGTGGATTATTTTCAGCAGCTTGTATTGCTAATGGATGACCTGCTGCAATTGCAACATAGGTGACGCCCATTAACGTATCCGGACGAGTGGTATAGATATCAAACGTAGCCTGGCTATCAGCAACGGCAAACGTCATTTCTATGCCTTCGCTACGGCCAATCCAGTTACGCTGCATAGACTTAACCTGTTCAGGCCAGCCATCTAAGGTATCGATATCGTTAAGTAATTCTTCAGCGTAATCGGTAATTTTAATAAACCACTGCGGAATTTCTTTTTGAATAACTGGAGTATCACAACGCCAGCAACAACCGTCTTGTACCTGCTCATTTGCCAGTACAGTTTCATCATTTGGACACCAGTTAACTGATGAGGTTTTTTTGTACACTAAGCCTTTTTCATACAACTTAGTGAAAAACCATTGTTCCCAACGATAGTATTCAGGGGTACAGGTGGCGATTTCACGACTCCAATCATAACCAAATCCTAATAACTTAAGTTGGTTCTTCATGTAGTCGATGTTTTCATATGTCCAAGGCGCTGGAGAGGTCTTGTTATTGATCGCGGCATTTTCTGCAGGCAGACCAAATGAGTCCCAACCAATCGGTTGCAAAACATTTTTACCTTGTAAACGTTGATATCGTGCCACTACATCGCCTATTGTGTAGTTGCGGACGTGACCCATGTGAAGACGACCTGAAGGATAAGGAAACATTGAAAGACAATAAAACTTCTCTTTGCTTTCATCTTCAGTAACTTCAAATGTTTTATGTTCGTGCCAGTGCTTTTGCACTAAGGCTTCAATTTCTGAGGGATTATATAGCTCTTGCATCAATCTATTTCCGGCAATGCCGCCCATTGTTTGATCTAACGCTCAGCAGCGAGATTTATAACTGCATAGAATAAACCAGAAGTGATCTATTAAAAAGGTGCGTATTAAGGAGTATTACTTATGAGTGGAAAAAGTTCAGCACTATTAGCCTTATATCAGTCACTATTCGAACAGGTGAAAACTACGTTTGACCAAGATAACTCATTGACAGCGAAGAGCTTATTCAAGTCAGTGACCCAGGGTAAAGAGTATTTAAAACTTAAATCTCATTCCGATGAAGAAGAGCTCGCATTAGTAGAAGAATTTTTAAAGCGAGACATAGCAGCTTTCTTAAATGAGGAAAATGCCGATAATTTGAGTTATAGCCCTATGGTTATTGGGATTGAAAATACATTATGGCAGTGGTTGAGCGAGATAACGGATCGAAGCCAAGTGGAGTGGCACGAGTTGTTACAAGATTTTAAACATCATGGGGTTTATAAGTCTGGGGAAATCATTAACCAAGGCAAACTGACCTGTAATAAATGTGGTCATCAAATGCAAATTGATTTTCCTGGGGTAATCCCCGACTGTCCAAAATGTGATTACAACGAGTTTTCACGGGAGCCGTTAACGCCATAATTGGTAACTTAACGCTTAAAACTCTACTCGGTAATGGCAGTGGCTTACACTGCTGTTACCGACCATCTCATCATATGCTGTTTGCATTTCTATCATGGCGTAACTGATCCCTTGTTGTTTAAGCAATTCTTCGGCTTGTTTTATTGAGTTGAAACATAATGGCTTGCCGTCTCTATCATGAGCACGTTGAAAATTGCCATCAAGATCTTTAAGACCCAGTAGGTAATGATTTGAGTCTGCGTAGCTAATAATGGTGGGATGTTGAGTTTGTTCAGTAATGGCTAGCTTTATTTCAGATAGTTGCATAATAACCTCCAATAGTGGTTTGTTAAGGTTATTACGTCGCAAACTTGAGGCTAGTTCAATTTTTATACTGTAATCGGTCGCAATGGCCGATTTAGGTTAGCAACCGCTTGATACTATCTGGTATTGGGGACCTGTATTTGCGTCAACGGCTTGGGTGTAAGAGAAGTAGCAATTATCATTGGTTACTTGGCCATTACCATCTTTATCATAGCCGACATAAGTGAAATCAACACCTTGATATTGAAAGGTAAAGACGTCATCTATGGTGATCCATTTTTCGACATCTGTGTTATCTAAATAGCCCCATTTTAATCGTGTTTCAAATAGACCATCATTGTCGATATCAATATCGATTAAGTCATCGCGATTTTGAACTGCTTGCACGTTTAGGCTGGTCATTTTTGATCGAGCATACACTAAATTATTGGCGGTTTTGACACTGCTCATTATGCCAGATAGGGCCTGTTGTCTCGCTTCTGAACTGAGGCCAATAAATTTAGGCGCAGCAACAACCGCTAAAACACCTAGAATGATGATTACCACAACCAATTCAATTAGGGTAAACCCTTGGGATAAATGATTTTTTTTGAGTTGAATCGATTGTGACATCATATCAGCCATTATTTACGTAAATAGTTTATTACACCCAGTAATACTAACAAGCCACACAGTATCAGCAAGGGTAATTGACCTATCTTTCGAAACCAAGTTTGTCCTTGAAACAGTTGAATATTGGTCACAAGTACTCCCGCTTCAAATTGAGGAATCGCATCTGTGATACGTCCGTGTGGGTCAACGACGGCAGTAATGCCATTATTGGTCCCCCGCAATAGTGGTTTACCCATTTCAATGGCGCGCATCTGCGCTATTTCCATGTGCTGTAATGGGCCATTTGACGCACCAAACCAAGCATCGTTTGATACGGTAAGCAGCATATCTGTTTCGTCGGTTACACTCGCCCTTACTTGTTCTGGGAAGGCTATCTCATAACAAATTGCCGGAGCGATATGGTAACCGAGTGCGACTAAATTAGGCTGGGTATAGTCACCTCGTTGAAAAGATGACATCGGTAAATTAAAAAATGGTGCGATAGGGCGTAATAAACTGGCAAACGGGACAAATTCACCAATAGGCAATAAATGATGTTTTTTAAACTGGTTACTGCCATCACCAATGTAGTCAGCGCTTTGTTGGTGCTTTTGATGATAATTACCGAGTACGATTAATGAGTTAAAAAAGTCTTGTTGCTGGTGGCTAATAATGCCAGTAACAATTGCCGTGTTGTTAATGCTGGCCACTTTACTGACATCCATTAGAAAGTCTTCCACCATGGCTTCTGGTGCTGGAATGGCGGCTTCTGGCCAAATAACAATATCGACACTGGACGCATCATCAAATTGCTCGCGGGTCATGTCCATGTACTTCAGCATGGTTGGCCACAATGCATCGGGTTCCCACTTCATACTTTGGGGAATATTGCCCTGCACTAATGCCACTTTAACGGTTTTGCCACTGGTAGAAATAGGGTTGAGTAATGGTGCAGCCCAAGCACTCAATGCCAAAATAGGTAATATAACCAACACAGGGAAGATGCGTTTTTGGGTTAATAGTATCAAGGAGCCCGCCACCAATGCGACGATAAAGCTCAGCCCCAAGGCACCAATAAAACTGGCTAATTCACTTAGCGGGCCTAATGTTTGGCTGTAGCCGGCCCAAATCCAAGGAAAACCTGTAAATACCCAGCCGCGTAACCATTCTGTTAGGACCCATAATGCTGGAAATAGACCAAGATAAGTGAAGTAGGGATTTAAAGTGTATTTAGATGTGCGAGATAACTTGCTGAGTAAATATCCAGCTATGGCGGGATAAATCGCCAGATACATTGCCAGGATCGCCATTAACGTTATCGATACAAAAATCGGCATGCCGCCGAAAGTATCAATACTGACATGCACCCAGCTAATGCCAATTGCAAAACAACCAAAACCGAAACTTAGCCAGTAATATAAACTTTGTTTAGCGGTTAATGTCTGGCTCTGCCATAGAGCAAAACTTAATGCTAAAGGAAATATGGCCCAAATTTCATAAGGCGCAAACGATAATGCCGTACTGGCGCCAGCAATAAATGCCGCCACCAGACGGACAATACTCAAAGAAGAGTATAGAGATTGAGTTTTTAGCACGATTTAGTCGTCGAATTCTTCACTAATATTAGGGTCTGGCAGTTTAACACGAAGTTGCACCAAACGGCGGTTATCAGCGTTAATCACTTTGAACTCAATATTATTAATCACGATGCTTTCATTACGTTCTGGTAAGTGGCCAAATGCATGCGACACCATGCCACCAACGGTATCAAATTCTTCATCGCTAAAGTTGGTGCCACACGCTTCGTTAAAATCTTCAATTTCAGTGAGCGCTTTGACCATAAATACTGTGTTACTGAGCTTTTTAATTTCAGTGTCTTCAACCGAGTTGTGATCAAATTCATCTTCAATTTCACCGACAATCTCTTCGAGAATATCTTCAATCGTCACTAAGCCTGATACCCCACCATATTCATCGACAACAATGGCCATGTGGTAGCGTTGCGAACGGAATTCTTTGAGTAGTACGTCGACTCTTTTACTTTCAGGTACCACCACTGCAGGGCGTATAACTTGGGCAAGAGTAAAGTTTTCATCAGATTGTTTGAAGCCGTATTTGATCAAATCTTTAGCCAGTAAAATGCCTTCAATATGATCTTTATCTTCATTAACAACCGGGAAGCGAGAGTGACCTGAATCCATGACAATTTCTAAAAACTCATCGACGGTCGAGTCTATTTGAATGGTAACAATTTGCGCTCTTGGTATCATAATGTCGCGCACACGAAGGTCAGAAACCTCTAATACACCTTTAATCATTTCGCGTGTGTCTTCTGTAATGAGGTCGCGCATTTCGGCACCTGCAATCACATCAACTAAATCTTCGCGATTTTGAGGTTCGCCCTGAAATAGCTGGTTAATTTTATCGAACCAGGTTTTCTTGTGGGCGTTTGTACTCGGGGGGATATCGTCACTCATAATATTTACCTAAACAGGGCTATCTATAAGATATTCCTTGTTTATTTATGCTTCCTTATAGGGGTTTGTAAAACCTAAGCCTTCAACAAGTTGGGTCTCTAATGACTCCATCTCATCGGCTTCTTGGTCGATAATATGGTCATAACCCAGCAAATGCAAGCAGCCGTGTATGACCATGTGTGCCCAGTGTGCATTTAGCGGTTTATTTTGCTCAATGGCTTCCTGTTCCACCACGTGTGCACAGATAACCAGATCACCTAATAATGGCAATTCAACCTCAGGTGGTGCTTCAAACGGGAATGACAACACGTTGGTCGGTTTGTCTTTACCGCGATAGGTTAAATTGAGTAGCTGACTTTCAGCAACTTCAACAATGCGAATCGTTAATTCCACTTCAGGCATTGTCTGCCCCACTGCGGTACGTACCCAAGTTTCAAATTCTGCTTGAGTCGGTAAATTCAGATTGTTCACTGCAATTTGCAGGTCAAGATCGAGTGATATCATGGGCTGACTCATTGAGGGCTGGCTTCTTTTTCAAGTAATTGACGTTTTTGCTCACGTTCACGATAAGCTTGCTCTTTGGCCGCTTTTTCGAGTTGTTCTTGTTGCTCGAACGCTTCATAGGCTTCAACAATTCTTGCTACAACAGGATGGCGAACCACATCTTGGGCGACAAAGAAGTTAAAGCTGATTTCAGATACTTTGCTGAGAACCTCAATGGCATGACGCAAACCAGACTTTTGACTACGGGGTAAATCAATTTGGGTGATATCACCGGTGATCACCGCGCGCGAATTAAATCCAATACGGGTTAAGAACATTTTCATTTGTTCAACCGTAGTGTTTTGCGCTTCATCTAAAATAATAAACGCATCATTAAGAGTGCGGCCGCGCATATAAGCCAGTGGGGCCACTTCAATCACGCCGCGTTCAATTAACTTTTCAACTTTCTCAAAACCCATCATTTCAAACAAAGCATCGTAAAGAGGGCGTAGATAAGGATCGACTTTCTGGCTTAAATCGCCGGGTAAAAAACCGAGTTTCTCGCCTGCTTCAACCGCTGGACGCGTTAATAGAATACGGCGCACTTCTTGACGTTCATAGGCATCAACTGCCGCAGCAACTGCAAGGTAGGTTTTACCAGTACCGGCTGGGCCAATACCAAAACTGATGTCGTGACGAGTAATGTTATGCATGTACACACTTTGATTGGGTGTACGAGGTTTAATCACGCCACGTTTAGTTTTTATATGAATACTCGTGTCGTCGTTGTCTTGTTCCGCCTCAAGGTTAATCGCTTCTTGAATGGC
This sequence comes from Shewanella sp. SG44-6, assembly GCF_014164185.1. Classification (NCBI taxonomy): domain Bacteria; kingdom Pseudomonadati; phylum Pseudomonadota; class Gammaproteobacteria; order Alteromonadales; family Shewanellaceae; genus Shewanella; species Shewanella sp. SG44-6. The sequence continues at coordinate 13,147 of NZ_JACJER010000044.1, forward strand.
TAAATGAACCACTTCAGGTTCTAAGTCCGGAGTGCTACCTTTGACGGTTTGAGTTTCAATGTATAACTGACGTAACAAATTATTGGCATTGAGGGCATTACGTGGCAAACCGACAATCGTAAAATGGTTGTCTTTATGGACAATCTCAACGCCTAATCGGCGTTCAAGTTGTTTGATGTTGTCATCAAATGGACCGCATAATGACACGAGGCGGCGAGTATCTGCAGGTTCTAGATACAAATTCATGGTGGTGACTTTAGTGGTCAAATAAGGCTCCAGGTGTCGAATTAGGACAAAAATAATGGCTTGTAAATGCCATACTACAGTAATGACAGTTTACGAGCCTCTGCATTGAATTACCATAATTAGCCTAATTTTAGACAAAATTAAAGGCGGACAAGCCGCCTTTAATATCGTTTAAACAACAAACATTGATTATGGCTTAAAGTGGGTTACACCTAATGCGTCATCTTGCTTGTGTTTAGCCAAAATATCAGCCGGATGTAAACTGCGACGTAAATCCATTTCATTTTCACCGCGGACAAATTCACCGCGCAATGAGTTGGTATAAACATCAACAATTTTCACATCAACAAAACTGCCGATGTGAGTGTGCGCGGCTTCAAAGTTAACCACACGACTGTTTTCAGTACGACCACGAAGCTCCATTGGATTCTTTACTGATGGACCTTCGACTAAAATACGTTGAACCGTGCCTAACATATGACGGCTATAGCGCATTGCTTGTTGAGTAATACGGTCTTGTAAAATGGCTAAACGCTGCTTCTTTTCTTCATCGCTAACATCATCTGGTAAGTCTGCTGCTGGTGTACCAGGGCGTGCGCTGTAGATAAAGCTAAAGCTGTGGTCAAAACCGACATCTTCAATCAGTTTCATGGTGTCGGCAAAATCGTCCTTTGACTCACCAGGGAAACCAATAATAAAGTCAGAGCTGATTTGAATATCAGGACGGGCTTTACGCAGACGACGAATAATCGACTTGTATTCAATCGCCATGTGACCGCGTTTCATTTGGGTCAAAATACGATCTGAGCCTGATTGCACAGGTAAATGCAGGAAGCTCACCAATTCAGGCGTATCTGCATAGACATCGATAATGTCTTGAGTAAACTCAATCGGGTGGCTGGTGGTAAAACGCAGACGGTCGATACCATCAATTGAGGCCACTAGGCGCAATAATTCCGCAAAGGTACATATCTCATCATCATGAGTGGCACCGCGATAAGCGTTAACATTTTGGCCTAGTAAATTGACTTCACGTACGCCTTGAGCGGCTAATTGAGCCACCTCAAGAATCACGTCATCTAATGGACGGCTGACTTCTTCACCACGGGTGTAAGGCACCACGCAGAAAGAGCAGTATTTACTGCAACCTTCCATAATGGACACGAATGCCGTTGGACCGTCTGCACGAGGTTCTGGCAGGCGATCGAATTTTTCAATCTCAGGGAAACTGATATCAATCACGGCTTTTTCGCCACGTTGAATTTGTTCAATCATCTCAGGTAAGCGATGCAGAGTTTGCGGGCCAAAGATAATATCAACACATTGAGCGCGATCTTTAATGGCTTTACCTTCTTGCGAGGCAACACAACCACCCACCCCAATAATGAAATTAGGATTTTTATCTTTTAAAGATTTCCAACGCCCTAGCTGATGGAACACCTTCTCCTGTGCTTTTTCACGAATAGAGCAAGTATTAAGCAGCAGTACATCTGCTTCGCTTGCGTCATCGGTCAAGGTATATCCTTGATAGTCGTCTAATAAATCAGCCATCTTTGATGAGTCATACTCATTCATTTGACAGCCCCAGGTTTTAATATGAAGTTTTTTACTCATCAGTGCTCGCCAGTAAATCACAGTAAAAATAGCGCGACATTTTACCTGTTGTCAGGCGGTCTGGCTAGTATTAGTGCAAGTTTCACGCATTTGAATGTAAATTTTGCAATAGCCTTAAAAATAGTAATGACTATTCGTTTGGATTAAACTTGATAAGTTATAACGAGTAAACATCGCATTCAGTGGCTATTTAGGCTTAAGTTACGATTAAAGCCTCGCTACATTTCCGTGGTTTATTGATCTAGGGCATAATCGAACCATTAGCATGCACCATCGTCATGGTTTTATTTTGGTCTGTTTTATCGCCCTCATGGGGGCGTCGTTCAGCAATTGTAGATGTGATTTTTCACCGCTAAAGGGTGATAGCACTAGTTGCCAAGCTAATGTGCCGCCAAGTAAGCCATTATGGATGTCATCGCGTATAGGTTAATAATGATTATTGATGCCCAACAGAGGTTCAGTTAATTCGTTTTTCATTGGCTGTTATATTGAACATAAACTCATTTCACTATTTATGGATGTAAACACAATGCAAGATGCTTCACTCACATCAACGAACGCTACTGGCGATGCGACTCATTATGATGTTGTGGTCGTGGGCGGCGGAATGGTCGGTGCGGCTGCCGCGATTGGATTAGGTCAATTAGGACTTAGCGTGGCGGTGATAGAGTCCCGTCAACCGCAGCCTTATGATGTAGAACAGCCATTAGATGTGCGAGTGTCTGCAGTCAGTGTTGCATCTGAACAATTATTAACCCGTCTTGGTGCCATGGATGAGCTGTTGTTGATGCGCCATGCGCCATATACTGGCTTAGAAACATGGGAGCTCGACGATTGCCTTACGGCATTTAGCGCAGAACAAGTGGGTCAAGCGCACTTAGGCTACTTTTTTGAAAATCGGTTAATTCAATTAAGCCTATGGCAGCAAATCCGGAGAATGGATAATGTCACCTTATTATGTCCGCATAAAGTGACCCAATTTGGCCGTTTAAGTGATAGTCAGCAAGTGAGTATTGAGCTTGATAATGGCGATAAAATCACGACAAGATTATTGATTGGCGCCGATGGTGCTCATTCGCAAGTTCGTCAATGGGCTGGTATTGGTGTCACTGGCTGGGATTATGCGCAGTCGGCGATGCTAATTAATATCAGTACTCAAACCCCACAGCAATCAGTAACCTGGCAGCAATTTACCCCTGCTGGGCCAAGAAGCTTATTGCCGCTTCCTGGGAATCATGCGTCATTAGTCTGGTACGACGATGCCAATCGCATCAAACAATTATCACAACTTAATGATCTGCAATTAGCACAACAAATCAGGCAGCATTTTCCGCCGCGTTTAGATCCTAATTTCACGGTTGAGAATAGAGGTAGCTTTAGACTCACTCGCCGACATGCCCAAGGTTACTACCAAGATAATTTAGTGATTATTGGTGATGCCGCCCACACGATTAATCCATTAGCTGGCCAAGGAGTTAATATTGGCTTCAAAGATGTTGATGTGCTGGTAGCTCAGATTGCCAATGCCATTGGCAGTGGGGAAATATGGTGGCACACGCCTGTGCTAAAGCGATATCAGCAAGCGCGTTATTACGATAATCAACTGATGATGACCGCGATGGATGCTTTTTATGCGGGGTTTAGCAATGATTTATTACCGTTAAAACTGCTGCGTAATGGTGCATTGAAATTGGCAAATATCGACTCACCATTAAAGCGAAAAGTGCTCAAGTATGCCCTTGGATTGACTTAAACTCTTCGCTAACCCAGTTCGGCTTTTTGGGTTTGCGTTATTGCTCCGCACGCAAAACTTGATGGGGACATGATTAACGCTAAGGCTTGAGTGGCTTTGAATGATTACATTATGAGTGAAATTGGTATAAAATGCCGCGTTTTGCATCATGTGTATTTTGATGTACCCCATGAAGGCATTTAGCAATAGTGTTTGCTAAGAAACTGACTAGGTTGTGATGAGTAACATTAAATTGATTGTCGGGTTGGCAAACCCGGGTGCTGAATACGCGCAAACTCGCCATAACGCTGGTGCATGGTACGTGCAAGAACTGGCTCGTATTTGCAGTGTTCAATTAGTACCAGAGAGTAAATACTTTGGCGTCACAGCTCGGGCTATTTTACACGGTAAAGACGTGCGCTTGCTGATCCCAACAACCTATATGAATTTAAGCGGTAAGTCTGTGGCAGCGTTAGCTAACTTTTTCCGTATCCTGCCTGAAGAAATATTGGTTGCCCATGATGAGCTTGACATGGCACCGGGCGTGGCTAAATTCAAATTAGGTGGTGGCCATGGTGGTCATAATGGCTTAAAAGACATTATTGCTAGCTTAGGCAACGACAAGAACTTTCATCGTTTACGGATTGGCATTGGTCATCCAGGCGATAAAAATAAAGTCAGCGGCTACGTACTGGGCAGGGCACCAGCGGTAGAACAAGAGCGAATAAATGCGGCGATTGATGAAGCGGTTCGTTCCACCGAGATTTTATTTAACCAAGACATGGCGAAAGCTATGCACAGATTACATTCGTTCAAAGCAGAATAAGCCAGGCTAGTTTTGTTTTAACACCCTTTCGACATCATTATCCAATGGGATAATTCTACATATATAAAGGTAAGCATATGGGTTTTAAATGCGGCATTGTTGGTCTTCCAAACGTAGGTAAGTCAACGTTGTTTAATGCGTTAACACAAGCAGGGATTGAAGCGGCAAACTTTCCGTTTTGTACTATTGAGCCAAACACCGGAGTGGTACCTGTACCTGACTCACGTCTCGACGCGTTAGCTGCCATTGTCAAACCTCAACGCATTTTGCCGACGTCTATGGAATTCGTTGATATCGCCGGTTTAGTTGCTGGTGCATCGAAAGGTGAAGGTTTAGGCAACAAATTTTTAGCTAACATTCGCGAAACCGATGCTATTGGTCATGTGGTACGTTGTTTTGAAGATCCAAACATTGTTCACGTAGCCAATAAAATTGACCCTGCTGGCGACATTGAAGTGATTAACACCGAATTAGCCCTAGCCGATTTAGATGCCTGTGAACGGGCTATTTTTCGTCAAGCTAAACGCGCTAAAGGCGGTGATGCGGATGCCAAATTTGAAGTTGCAGTGCTTGAAAAAATGCGCCCAGCATTAGATGAAGCTAAAATGCTACGTTCATTAGAATTAACCAAAGAAGAATTAGCCGCAGTTGCGTACCTAAACTTTTTAACCTTAAAGCCGACCATGTACATAGCTAACGTGGCTGAAGACGGTTTTGAAAATAATCCTCATCTTGATGTTGTGCGTGCTATTGCGGCAACAGAAAATGCAGTGGTTGTGCCTGTGTGCGCTGCGATTGAGTCAGAACTCGCTGAAATGGAAGCTGATGACCGCGCCGAGTTTATGACTGACTTAGGTATCGAAGAGTCTGGTTTAGACCGTGTGATCCGTGCAGGCTATGAATTATTAAATCTGCAAACGTATTTTACTGCTGGTGTAAAAGAAGTACGTGCATGGACAGTACCTGTTGGCGCATCAGCACCACAAGCTGCTGGTGTTATCCACACCGACTTTGAACGTGGCTTTATTCGTGCGCAGGTGATGGCATATCAAGATTTTATTACCTACAAAGGTGAAGCGGGAGCCAAAGATGCCGGTAAATTACGTGTCGAAGGTAAAACCTACGTTGTTAAAGATGGCGATGTGATGCATTTCTTATTTAATGTCTAAGCAGCATTTAGATTAAGTAAAAAATCATAATAAGGGGCGTAAAGGATATTTTAGTCAGTTAATTGGCTTTATTTTGTCGATTCGGCATTCAGTTTGGTGAAGTTATAGCCGAACAAGACGAATTGATGAAAATAGCGAAAAAAACCAGTTGACCTAGATAACCTGAATAAGCATAATACGCCCCGTTCCTCGCCAAGAGGGATTGCAAGAAATAGTGGCAATATAGCTCAGCTGGTTAGAGCACAGCACTCATAATGCTGGGGTCGCAGGTTCAAGTCCCGCTATTGCTACCATATTTCTTACCCATCTGCTCAAGATGTTAAACTAGAGTGTTGTGCGGGAGTGGTGGAATTGGTAGACACGCCAGATTTAGGTTCTGGTGCCGCAAGGTGTGAGAGTTCAAGTCTCTCCTTCCGTACCATTTATTAGAGATATTGGCTTAGGCGGATGTTTCAAAAAGTTTGATTGGGATATCGCCAAGCGGTAAGGCACTGGGTTTTGATCTCAGCATTCCAAGGTTCGAATCCTTGTATCCCAGCCATTTATAAAGTTAGACAAGATTATTGGGATATCGCCAAGCGGTAAGGCACTGGGTTTTGATCTCAGCATTCCAAGGTTCGAATCCTTGTATCCCAGCCATCTTTGGCAATGTAGCTCAGCTGGTTAGAGCACAGCACTCATAATGCTGGGGTCGCAGGTTCAAGTCCCGCCATTGCTACCATATTTACTAGGTAGAGTGAGTTGTACTTACATTAGCTAGTAAAGCCAAAGTTTACTCTGAAATAAAAAGAGTATACTCTAAGTTAAAATTTGATGCGGGAATGGTGAAATTGGTAGACACGCCAGATTTAGGTTCTGGTGCCGCGAGGTGTGAGAGTTCAAGTCTCTCTTCCCGTACCATCAAATTTTATTCAAAGTGATTTTTAGTCTGTATTGCCATAATTTGTTTTAATTGGGGTATCGCCAAGCGGTAAGGCACCGGGTTTTGATCTCGGCATCCCCAGGTTCGAATCCTGGTACCCCAGCCAAATTCTGAAAAGCCCGTCTTAATAGACGGGCTTTTTGCATTTTTGTTTTTATAACGTTAAATCTTGCGCGGTATTGATAGCCTTTTTCTATTAACTCAATTGATTCTATCCATTATCTATCTTCGCTTCAGTTCTTTAGACTTACCTTATGCAGTTAATCACTAACGTCAGGTTTACTATGAACACCCAAACAACTCATCCTCCAATGCTTTCTGAGCATGTATCACAGCCTATGACGGCGTTAATTGCCGAAGGTGGTGGTCAGCGTGGGATTTTTACTGCTGGGGTGTTAGATGCTTGGTTAGAAGCCGAATTTGATCCATTTGATCTGTTTATTGGCACCTCTGCCGGTTCGCAAAATTTAACCAGTTTTTTATCGCGCCAAAAAGGCTATGCAAAACGATTAATTCGAGGATTATCACGTCATAAACGTTTTTACCAATTAAGCCGAGGTTTAGTTGGTGGCCACGTAGTCGATCTCGATTGGTATTTTGATAAAACTACTCGAGGCAGTTTTACTTTGGATTTCGCCTCTGCAGCAAAATATTTAGGCAAACGGCAATTATTGATTACTACAACTAATTCACGAGATCGCCAAGGTTACTTTTTTAGTCCTAGCAACGATGGTGAGCATTGGCGCGAGTTGTTAAAAGCATCGAGTGCGTTGCCTTTTCTTTATAAGCAAGGTGTGAAACTCGCGCCTTGGTTAAATACCCATGCTGCGAATCAAACACCTGAGCTTATAGCGCAACCTCAAGAAGACTTTTACCTTGATGGCGGGCTAGCGGCACCTTTACCTGTTCGTGAGGCTTACCAGCGCGGTGCGCGTAAAATTGTGGTCATTCGAACGGTTAATGCAGACTTTCAGGCGCAATCAGCTTGGGTACATAAGCTAAAATCATGGATTTGTGTCTCTGGTTATTGCCCCAGAACCATTGATTACTTAGTGCAACATGAGCAAGCGTATCAACAAGAGTTAGCGTTTATTGCTAATCCGCCAGCTGATGTTGAAATTATCCAAATTTTTGCCGACAACAGTTTACAAAGTAAACTGCTTGGCAGTGCTGATACAGATTTACTGCATGATTATCATACTGGCTTAGCGGCTGGGAAATCATTTTTAGTGCAGCAACAACATGTCAATATTGCGCCAGCGATGATGCAAGGTCAGCAATCATCTTTTATGCCTAAGTATGCTTTGTCTGCTTAATGAATCGAGTTCCACACAAATAAAAAAACGCACTCAATCGAGTGCGTTTTTGATGACCCTAATCGGTTAGATTAGTGGCGGAACATAGCAGAGATAGACTCTTCGTTGCTTACACGACGGATCGCTTCAGCAAGTACCGCAGACATGGTTAACTGAGTCACTTTAGCCACTTTGAGCATTTCAGGGCTTAATGGCACAGTATCAGTTACGATAACTTCGTCGATAACAGAATTGGCAATATTTTCAGCTGCATTACCTGAGAATACAGGATGAGTAGCATAAGCAAACACGCGGTTAGCGCCATGTTCTTTTAATGCTTCAGCAGCTTTGCATAAAGTGCCACCAGTGTCGATCATGTCATCAACTATGATGCAATCACGGCCTTGAACGTCACCAATAATGTGCATTACCTGAGCCACGTTCGCCTGTGGGCGACGTTTATCGATAATGGCAAGATCAGTATCATCCAATAGTTTGGCTACTGCACGAGCGCGAACAACACCGCCAATATCAGGAGACACAACAACAGGGTTATCAAATTTCCGGGAGAGCATGTCTTCAAGTAGCACTGGGCTACCGAATACGTTATCAACCGGGACATCAAAGAAACCTTGAATTTGCTCAGCGTGTAAGTCACAAGTCAATACGCGGTCAACACCCACGCTCGACAAGAAATCTGCAACCACTTTCGCTGTAATAGGCACACGTGCACTGCGTACACGGCGGTCTTGACGAGCATATCCAAAGTACGGAATAACGGCAGTAATACGACCCGCTGATGCACGGCGAAGCGCGTCAACCATTACAATAAGCTCCATGAGGTTATCGTTAGTTGGTGCGCAAGTAGATTGGATAATAAACACATCCGCACCACGTACATTCTCGTTTATTTGAACACTGATTTCACCGTCGCTGAAACGGCCTACAACTGCGTCGCCAAGTTTGCAAAATAAACGATCTGCAATCTTAGCAGCTAGATTTGGGGTAGCGTTACCAGCAAAGAGCTTGATGTCGGGCACTTTATGAACCTCAGATGTTTGCTTTACGATTAAAGGCTAGATCAATTTTACGTGTTGTCACTCAAAACTGACCCAGAAGATATTATGTAATTAGAGCTGCTCAAGCCGTATTTTTAATGGCGACTTATTCATCCCTTTTGCAACAAACCCTCGCATATGAGCCGGCAATTCGGCTAAAGCGTCAAGTGCTTGTTGCGAATGTGTAAATTCCCCGAACACGCATGCGCCTGTTCCAGTCATTCTCGACGGCGCATATTCTACCAGCCAGCTTAAGGCATTGGCAACTTGAGGGTGCTTAGTTGTGACCAATTTCTGACAATCATTGGTCCACTGCTGAGTCATTAAGCTGTTCATATCCAATTTAGGTGTGTTGCGTGGTAGGTCTGGGTGCTGAAAAATATCCTTAGTTGACACATGCACATCAGGGACAATAACCAAGTACCATGGTTCAGCGGGTTCTACTGTGATCAATTGCTCACCGACACCTTCGGCGAATGCTGATAAACCATTAATAAAAACAGGAACATCCGCACCGAGTGTTAAGCCTATTTCAGCCAGTTTACTGGGTGACACATTGGTTTTCCATAAGGCATTTAGTGCCACTAATGTGGTTGCTGCATCCGATGAACCACCGCCTAAACCACCACCCATAGGGAGTAATTTGTCTAACCAAATATGCGCACCGCCTTCATATTGGGTATAACGCTTGAGTGACTTTGCGGCTTTAAGAATTAAGTTATCGCTGTCAGCGACAGAATCGGAGATAGCAGAGTGTAAAATTAAATCGTCTGTGTTGGTAATATGAAAATCGAGGTAATCGCAATGGTCAATAAATTGAAATAAGGTCTGTAATTGGTGATAACCATCAGCTCGCTGGCCGGTAATGTGTAAAAATAAATTTAATTTTGCTGGCGCAGGCCAACTTGTTGAAACGGCTGATTTACGTAAGTGAGTTGGTTTCATGTTTGTTTAACTACCTTGTTAATGTGCCAGCAATTAACATTTATTGTTATTGGGTTTTGGCCGCTACAGCTGTCCATTGATTAGTTTGAATTTTTATTTGCACATTTTCTCGCTCAATCTTCAACAACTTAGGCACAAGCGCGCCGCTTTGTTGTTGCCAACTGAGAAAACTCACCGACCAGTTTGCCTGAGGATCGTAACTGATGACTTGTTTAATTGTGCCATCAGGATTATAGCTGACAATTTTATCATTGCTGCCAATTTGGCCGGTGATCCATAAAGGAAGGCTATCAAGCGGGATTGACCAGCCGCTAATCCCTGTCAGTAAATCTTGGGCGTTACTGTCGCGATAGGTTTTGCCGTCCACTTCAAGCGTCGCCATGCCTTGATTTGTCTTGAGGGTTAATACTGTCGTACCTAATACTGTGGTTAAACGCAAGTCATTGGCAGCGGGTTGGTGTAGCCAGTACAGATTAGTACTGAATTTATCTTCCGCTGTTTTAACGGCAATTTTACCCTGCAGCTCCCATGCATTGGCTTGAGCTGCATTGGTCACATTGATATGCGTAAAATCTTCAGATGGCGTCACACTACAACCGGTTAACAAAAGCAACGCGGTGATAATAGCGGTATAAAAGAAAGATGCAGATAATCGCAATGGATTGCCTATCAGTTGCTTAAGATTTTCTTATGATACTGGGCTTAAGTCATTATGTAAAAATGCTTTTAGCAAAATTAATGTGATATTAATGTAAGGGTTTGCATAATGTTTATGTGAACCATAAATAAATATTTAGACATTTATTCGGTTTTGTTAAGCCAATTGTGTTTTTAGTCGGTTCAATTCAGTAGAATAGCCTAATTAACGTCACCGAAAAGAACTTGATACCATCAAATGAGCCTAGTAATAATCGGGATAAACCATAAAACCGCCACGGTAGATTTGCGTGAAAAAGTCGCTTTCTCTCCAGACCGCATTCATGACGCCATGAAAAGCTTGGCTAGTCGCACCCGTACGGGCGAGGCTGTTATTGTGTCGACCTGTAACCGTACTGAGCTATATTGCAATAATGCTGAAAAGGAAGACATTATTGAATGGTTGGAGGATTACCATAGTATTGAGCACAGCGACTTAATGCCGTGTCTCTATGCCTATGAAGAGCAAGTTGCCGTAAAACATTTAATGCGTGTAGCATCGGGTCTGGATTCACTGGTACTGGGTGAACCACAAATTTTGGGACAGGTAAAGCAAGCGTTTGTTAAAGCCAAAGAAGCTGGCACGATTGCATTGACCATTGATCGCTTGTTTCAAAACACCTTCTCTGTGGCCAAAAAAGTGCGCACTGAAACCGAAATCGGTGCCGCGGCAGTTTCTGTCGCCTTTGCCGCCGTCAGCATGGCGAAACATATTTTCTCATCATTGAGCACCACTAAGGTGTTACTCATTGGTGCAGGAGAAACGATTGAGCTGGTGGCCAAACACCTTAAAGATAATGGTGTTGCCTCTATGGTGGTGGCAAATCGCACTATCGAACGTGCCCAAGCCATGTGTGAAGAGTTTAACGCTACCGCCATTACCCTAGAACAAATACCAGATTTTCTCGCTAAAGCCGATATCGTGATATCCTCTACCGCCAGTCCTTTGCCCATTTTAGGTAAAGGTATGGTCGAAAAAGCGCTAAAACAGCGTCGTCATCAACCTATGTTGTTGGTGGATATTGCAGTTCCAAGAGATATTGAAGCAGAAGTCGGTGAGTTAGACGACGCATTCCTTTATACTGTAGACGATCTGCATAGCATAATTGAACAGAACATGGCTTCACGTAAAGAAGCCGCCGAGCAAGCAGAATTAATTACTGAAGACCAATCACACTTATTTATGGAGTGGATTAGGTCTTTAGAGTCAGTCGACAGTATTCGCGAATATCGCAGCCAGAGCTTGGCGATTAAAGATGAATTAGTTGAGCGCGCCTTGAATAAAATATCTCATGGCAGTGACAGTGAGCAAGTGATACTAGAGTTAGCCAATAGGCTAACTAATCGTTTGATACATGCACCGACACAAGCGCTTACTTCAGCAAGCCGTCAAGGCGATTTGAATACGTTAGGCCAATTAAGAACTGCGCTTGGTTTAGATAAAAACTAAGGTTAGCGAGCTAAATGAAAGAATCCGTTATCCGCAAGCTTGAAGGCTTGCTCGAGCGTAATGAAGAAGTATTAGCATTATTAAGTGATGCTACCGTGATTTCGGATCAAGACCGTTTTCGTGGATTATCAAAAGAATATTCTCAACTTGAAAATGTAGTCAGTAGCTTCAAGGCGTTTCAACAAGCTCAAAAAGATTTCGACTACGCTAAAGAGATGCTTGAAGAAGACGATGCTGAAATGCGCGAAATGGCGCAAGATGAGTACAAGCAATCTAAGCAAGTGTTAGAAAAACTTGAAGATGAATTACAAGTTTTACTTTTGCCTACCGATCCTAATGATGACACTAACGCGTTTCTTGAAATTCGTGCGGGTGCCGGTGGCGATGAAGCCGCTATTTTTGCGGGTGACTTATACCGTATGTATTCGCGTTATTGCGAAGCGAACCGTTGGCAGATAGAAGTCATGAACGTCAACGAAGGCGAGCATGGCGGCTTTAAAGAAATCATTGTCAAAATCAGTGGTGATGGTGCTTACGGTAAATTAAAGTTTGAGTCTGGTGGACATCGTGTTCAACGTGTACCAGAAACCGAATCTCAGGGCCGGGTTCATACTTCAGCATGTACAGTCGTGGTATTGCACGAAGTACCTGAAGCTGAAGCGATTTCGATTAATGCAGCAGACTTAAAAGTTGATACATTCCGCGCCTCTGGTGCCGGTGGACAGCACGTTAACAAAACTGATTCAGCGATTCGTATTACCCATATTCCATCTGGCATTATTGTTGAGTGTCAGGATCAACGTTCACAGCATAAAAACCGTGCCCAAGCGATGAGTGTTTTGGCTGCGCGTATTCAAGCTGTTGAAGATGAAAAAAGACGCAGTGCAGAAGAAACTACCCGTCGTAGCTTAGTGGCCAGTGGCGATCGTTCTGAACGTATTAGAACGTATAACTACCCACAAGGTCGGGTAAGTGATCATCGTATCAACTTAACACTATATCGCTTGAATGAAGTCATGGAAGGCGACTTAAATGTCTTGCTTGAACCCATTATGCTAGAACATCAAGCCGATATGCTTGCCGCGTTAGCTGACGACTAAGGAGTTCTCTTGACGCAGTCTTCGTATTCAACAATTGCTGAAGCCCTGCAATGGGCTTATTCACAACTAGCCGCAACCTCTGAATCTGCTCACGTAGATGCAGAGGCATTGCTATTGCATTGCTTGAATAAAAATCGCAGTTTTTTATATACTTGGCCTGAGCGACAACTGACGAGTGAGCAATTTAAAGCTTATAGCCAGATGATCGCTAAACGTCAAAATGGCACTCCGGTAGCGCATATTATTGGTGAACGAGAGTTTTGGTCATTACCTTTTATTGTTAATGACTCAACGCTTATTCCCCGGCCTGATACTGAAATTTTAGTTGAAACCGCACTGAACTTATCTGTGCGTCACAATGCCAGAGTATTAGATTTAGGCACAGGAACCGGTGCTATTGCATTGGCGTTAGCATCTGAACGACCTAAATGGCGGATTACTGCCATAGATAATGTTCCAGAGGCTGTCGAGCTTGCTAAAGCTAATCGCGGTAATCTTAACTTACCAGACGTTGAAATTATCCAGTCTGATTGGTTTTCAGCCGTTAAACAGCGCGATTTTGATTTGATCGTGTCTAATCCTCCCTATATTGATGAAGCCGATGAACATCTTCATTTAGGCGATGTTCGCTTTGAACCGCAAAGTGCACTCACCGCTGGCAATGAAGGCTATGCCGATTTGTATTATATTGCTGAGCAAGCGCGTGCTCATTTACTTACTGGTGGTTATTTATTGCTTGAACATGGCTATGAACAGGCGATTAAAGTTCGTGAGAAATTGATTGAACTTGGCTACCACAATGTGGCTACTGTTCGAGACTTTGGCAGTAATGACCGCTGCACGCTTGGGCAATGGATGGATGAGTAATTCAGTATCTACAGGTATATATCTCGCTAAGTAAATAGCAATAATCCAAATATTAGTATGCGGCTGGTTGATCGAGTAAACTAGGCGCCTTTTATTTTTACCTTTTTTTAATGAGACTTAATTAATGGAAACATTTTACAGTTTATATCCAGCGGTAAAGCATACTCACATGATGTTTATTGCCATGAGTGTGATCTTTTTTATCGTGCGTTTTGTTTTACATTTACGCAAGTCTCCCATCATGGAAAAAAAGTTTGTTAAAGTCGCACCACATGTCATTGATACGTTTTTATTACTATCAGGCTTCACTTTGTGCTTTATGATCAAACAATATCCTTTTGTCGATCCATGGATGACAGAAAAAATAATCTGTGTTGCGGCCTATATTGCTTTAGGTGTGATGGCACTTAAATCTAACCGTAATAAGCTGTTTAAGTTTTTTGCTTTTATCGGCGCAATCGGTTGGGTAGTGTTAGCGGCCAAACTGGCTTATTTCAAACAAGTCGTCTTCATGGGTTAATTGGTTTTTAATGGCAAAATATCTTCTTGATGATGCAGTTTCGATACCTGAAACTGCATTTGAGCTCTCTGAACATCTTGGCTTTTCAATATCTAAACCTGCTATCTGGGCGTGGTATGAAATGGCCGGTTCAGTATTGAGTCACTATGTTATTGACCAACAAGCGCGCCTTGAAGGTCTGTTTAAGTGGTTTTACAATGATTTAGGTTTTTGTGTTCGAGACGACTATTTTAGCGTCGAGGCTGCAGATTTAAGCTATTGCGTGTTAAAGCGTCAAGGCAATAGCACTACACTATCAATATTGTTAATTTTATTGGCTAAACAACTCGACTTAACACTCGAGGCGGTTTTATTACCCGGTAATACGGTATTAAAAAGCCAAGTGAATGATGTGGTTAAATACCATGATCCGCTAACCGGTAAAGAACTTAGCCGTCATCAATTACATGCGTTAGTACGTGGTGAACTGGGTAATGCGGCTAAATTAAAACCAAGCCACCTTAAAACCGCTACGCTCAAACGGTTAATTAGCCGTATGTTACATGAGCTAAAAGCGGGTTGTATCGTCAGTCATAAATTTGAACAGGCAATGGAATGTTGTAATTTATTATTACAATGGCATCCAGACGATGTGCATCTTAATCGTGAACGTGCTTTTATTGCCCAACAGTTAGGTTGCATTAAAGTGGCCATGTCGGATTTACAACACTTCATCGATTTGAGTCCGCATGATCCTGTGATTGAACTGGTTAAGATTCAATTAAAGGAACTCAGTCAACATATGCAGGTTTATCATTAATGATTTGATAACCTGCAACCTAGGCAGCTTTGAGTTAACTCAAAGCTGCTTTATTCGCAGTGAACTTCTTGCAAGTTGATTACCAGCGCGCAGCAGAGAAGTTATCATCATCGATTTTCATAACAGCAAAAATAATAACAATAACAATAACAACTAAAAATATAATGTATTTGTAAGGGAGAACTCTACATGTCAACGTCAGCAATGGTGAGCAATGATGCCACCGCCCTGGGTATACTCGCCGTTATTTTAGGTTTTGTTTTTTACACAAGCTCGTCCACTCATCCTTTTTGGCAAAAGTTTTATAAGTACATTCCAGCTTTACTACTGTGTTATTTCTTACCTTCATTATTAAATACCTTTGGTGTGATTGATGGCCATTCATCACAATTGTATTTTGTTGCATCACGGTATTTACTGCCTGCATGTTTGGTATTATTGATTTTAAGTGTTGATTTAAAAGCTATTCTTAGCTTGGGCCCTAAAGCGGTTATTATGTTTTTAACCGGTACGCTTGGGATTGTTATTGGTGGGCCGATTGCATTAATGACAGTGTCGATCATCGATCCATCACTTTTAGGTGGCAATGGTCCTGATGCGGTTTGGCGTGGCATGACAACCTTAGCGGGTAGCTGGATTGGTGGTGGTGCTAACCAAGCTGCAATGAAAGAAATTTATGAGGTTGGTGGCGAGATATTCTCCGTTATGGTGACGGTTGATGTCATCGTTGCCAATATCTGGATGGCCGTGTTGCTCTTTATGGCGTCTAAAGCCAAAGAGATTGATGCCAGAACTGGCGCTGACACCACAGCCATTGAAGCGCTGAAACAGAAAGTCGAAAAGTATCACGCCGAAAATTCGCGCATTCCTTCGCTGCGCGATATTATGTTGATTGTGGCAGTTGGTTTTGGTGTCACTGGTTTTGCCCATTTTGCAGCTGATTTCTTGGGACCGTTTTTCGAAGCTCATTATCCATGGACCGAAGATTATAGTTTAACCTCTAAATTCTTCTGGTTAGTGGTTATTGTGACTACCGTTGGTTTAGGACTTTCATTTACTCCAGTGCGTCATCTTGAAGCGTCTGGTGCCTCTAAAATAGCTTCGGCATTTTTATACATTCTGGTTGCGACCATAGGTTTGCATATGGATGTGTCTAAAATAATGGATACGCCGATTTATTTCTTAGTAGGTATTGTGTGGATGTTAGTGCACGCAGGGTTAATGTTATTAGTGGCTAAACTCATTAAAGCCCCATTATTTTATATGGCAGTGGGTAGCCAAGCCAACGTTGGTGGAGCGGCATCAGCTCCCGTAGTGGCAGCAGCATTTCACCCAGCCTTAGCACCTGTAGGGGTGTTGCTGGCAGTATTCGGTTATGCATTAGGTACTTACATGGCTTGGCTATGTGGTCAGTTATTACAAATTGTTGCAGCGTAATGCGCTAAGAGGATCAAATGGATCAAAAAATTATTCAGTTAACTAATCATGTTGAAATCGCCAACGATAAACCGTTTGTGTTATTTGGGGGCATGAATGTACTCGAGTCACGTGATTTAGCCATGTCGATTGCAGAACATTATGTGGAAGTGACCCAAAAGCTTGGTATTCCATACGTGTTTAAAGCTTCGTTTGATAAAGCTAATCGTTCATCGGTTAACTCATACCGTGGTCCAGGTATGGAAGAAGGTCTTCGTATTTTTGAAGAAATAAAATCAACCTTCAATGTGCCAATTATCACCGATGTACACGAAATCTATCAGTGCGCACCAGTCGCCGACGTTGTTGATATTATTCAGTTACCGGCTTTTCTTGCGCGTCAAACAGACCTGGTTGTGGCGATGGCGAAAACCGGTGCCGTTATTAACGTTAAAAAACCGCAGTTTTTAGCGCCGCATGAAATGCGTCATATCATTACTAAGTTTAATGAAGCGGGTAATGACAATATTATTTTATGTGAACGTGGCAGTAGCTTTGGTTATAACAACTTGGTTGTCGACATGCTGGGCATGGATGAAATGAAGCAAACGGGTTATCCAGTGATCTTTGATGCTACCCACGCACTGCAACGCCCAGGCGGACGTGCAGACTCTGCTGGTGGACGTCGTGCACAAGCAACTGAACTTGCGCGCAGTGGTATGGCATTAGGGTTAGCAGGCTTATTTATCGAAGCACATCCTGATCCTGATAATGCAAAATGCGATGGCCCATGTGCACTCCCATTGCATTTATTAGAGAAATACCTAACCCAGATGAAAGCGGTTGATGACTTAGTAAAATCATTCGAGTTCATTGATACCAGCAAGTAAATTATTAATAGCATTGGATGACTAATAACTCGATAAGTTGATTATTAATCACTTTAGCACTTTATAAGTGTCTTTTAATCGTCGTAAACAGTAATCTAATTGCCCTTGTATAAGCCCTGACTTTTTACCAAGTTTCAGGGCTTTTTTAGAGCAGTAACCAATATGTGGATCATGTTTACCTTTCTCGCCGCATTCATGCAGGCGTGGCGCAATGCATTTCAAAGCAAGCTGAGTAAAGACGTCAGTGTGGCAGGCGTAACCTTGGCGCGCTTTATTTGGGCTGGTCCCATCGCAGCTGTCTATCTATTTAGTTTGCATCAATATTCCCCTACTGCAATACCCACTTTTAATGCCAGTTTCTGGGGCTTTGTTATTGGTGCTTCATCAATGCAAATTTTAGCCACAGGGCTTATGGTGAAGCTGTTTAAAATGCAGAACTATGCCATAGGTGCTGGGCTAGCCAAAAGCGAAGCCTTAGTAGCCGCTATCCTTGGGGTTATCTTTTTTGGTACTCAATTATCAATACTAGGTTGGATAGGCGTTGTCATCGGCGGTTTGGCAGTCATGTTGCTCAGTAGCAAGCAGGGTTTTAAACAGTTATCACTGAAAACGGTATTATTAGGGCTTGCATGCGGCAGTGCTTTTGCGTTGACATCCTTATGGGTAAGAGAAGCCAGTTTAACCCTACAAGGGCCATTTACGCATCGTGCAGCCTGGGTATTGCTGTGGGTTATTGGGTTACAAACCATAGTGCTAATTGGTTATTTACTGGCAAAAGATAAATCGACTTTAGCAGCCTTGTGGCAACGACCTAAATTAACCTTAGCCATTAGCGTTTCCAGTTGTATTGGTTCGATTGGCTGGTTTAGCGCAATGTCGTTGCAGGCTGTACCGTATGTGAAAACCTTAGGTCAGGTTGAGGTGTTTTTCACCCTGATTATTGCGACCTTTTGGCTGAAACAGAAAGTGAAAATTAATGATGTTGCCGGATTACTGCTAATCGCTATTGCGGCTATTTTAGTGATGTGGAGTTAATATTATTAGGCTTACTGAGTCGTAAAACTCTCTCGAGGAGAGCTTGATTTTGGGGAACATCAAGCTGATGCGCCTTAGCTTGCTGGCAAATATAGCCATTAATCTCATGAATTTCAGTGGGTCTACCGTGAGCGACATCTTGATACATAGATGAAAAGTTAGCTGAGGTTAACGCAATCACTTGGTATACCCGCGCACTCAGTGCTGCTTTATCTAAGTTGATGCCATCACATTGAGCCACTTGGACTAATTCATCAATAATTGCCGCAATCTGTGCTTGGTATTGAGTCGCGGCTAATTGACCATTAGCACACTGATTTAATGCAGTTAATGGGTTTATGACTGCATTAATCGCCAGCTTTTGCCATAACACGGGTAAAACAGGCTGATGCCATTCAATGGGTTGATGGTCACTGTGCAGATTATTTAGGCGCATCTTTAATGCTGTCGGCATAAGAGGGCCGCTAAAATGCCCCAGTTGGGTTACGCCAAAGCCGCTGTGTTTTACTTGCCACTGATTTTGTTTCAATGCCGCCTGCGATGTTGTGCCTAGGGTCAATCCTTGATGCTTTGCCAATGCAGCAGCCACCGAAAAGTGGGGACCTAAACCATTGTGAAGTAATACAATATGGCATTGAGGAGACAGTTTGGTTAACAAGGGAATAAGTGCTAGTTCAACTTGATAGGCTTTGACACACACAAGCAGTAATTCAACCTGGGCTAAGCGGTTATCTTCGGTGCCCAATATGGTCGCTAATGCTTTATGGCATTGCTGCTTATCGTCAATAAAATCCAGTTTTTGTTGCCGAGTTTGTTTATCTCGGCCAATAAACATCACATCGTCTACTTCTGGCGTTGGCGAGCAGACAGTCAGTTTGTGATACATCAATTGCCCAATTGCACCCGCGCCTAATATGGCAATCAGTCGATGACTATCGTGCGTGGATGATGGTGGCAATAGTGATGTTTTTACCATGTTTTTTTAGCGATTCGCTTTTAATTTACGGTATTTAATCATCGAAAAATGCACTAAATAAAACAGGGCAATACCCGTAAGATCAGCGATAACATCGGCAGCTGATGCGCTACGATAGGGAAGACGTGATTGGATCAGCTCAATCAACACGGCATATGTCGCCAAAGCGCTACACAAAAAATACCAGCGTGGTTTAAAAGCGTAATGAGCTAGGTAAGCAAGCGCGAAAAAGCTACCTAAATGGCCTACTTTGTCCATATGAGCAAAAGTCTGCGGATAACTTGGTTTTGAAAAAACAAGATAGCTTGTCACAATGATGGCGACAACTAAGGCAAGCTTGAAAATATTTTTATAAGTGATCACGAGCGTAATATTGGCCTAGTGAAGCGAGAAGATGGCTAATAATAAGAAACCTACTGAAAATTGTCACTCATTAACCTCTCTGGAAAGTCATAATTGTTATAGTCGAGCCATTTATACTGCTGATAATCGTAAGTTAATCATCGTTAAACTCAGTCTAAATAAGCCCTATAGTGATATTATCAATAAAAATAGCTGCTTGATGATTTTTTGTTAATCAATCACCAGTTAGTCATTAATAACCTTGTGATGACATCTGTGGTCGCACTCCACTATCCCGATAATGACTCCTAGTGTAAAATAGCAAAATATATATGTGATGAACCAAAGAGGAAAGCAAGATGCCATCTATGGATATTGTGTCAGAAGTTGACGAAGAAGAATTACGCAATGCGGTAGAAAACTCCCGCCGTGACGTTGCTGGCCGATTTGATTTACGTGGTAAAGAAATTGACATTGATTTGAAAGACAATGTGGTTACCTTAAAATCGGAAGATGATTTTATTTGTAAGCAATTAGTCGACATTTTGCGCATTCAGCTGAGTAAACGTAACGTCGATCCATCATCAATGGAAGTTGATGAGAAAGCGGTTCATAGTGGAAAAACCTTCAGCTTAAAAGTAAATTTTAAACAAGGTATCGACTCACTGATTGCTAAAAAGCTAGTCAAAGCTATCAAAGACAGCAAGCTTAAAGTACAAGCTGCTATCCAAGGTGATTCAGTTCGTATCACTGGTAAAAAACGTGATGATTTGCAAGCTGTTATGCGCCTAGCGAAAGAGTCTGATCTTGGCCAACCATTCCAGTTCAATAACTTCAGAGATTAATCCTGAAGAGAGCCATTCTGAACAGAAAAAAGCCGATACGGGTAACCCTATCGGCTTTTTTATTAAATTAAGCGAATTATTTTTTTAGTTTGTTAGGAATATGACCGAGGCTGTCGTACGTCATGGCATTTTTCCCGCAACAATGGCTGTAAAAATGGTGACGGCAATCTATTTCTTCCAATGACCAATATTGAAAAATTGTTTTAAAACGCCAAGAGGGTAGACATCCATTGCAACAATCCTCATGGATGACTAATCATATACTCGTTCTGAGGTGTATCGACATGAAACCAGCATTGTTTGGCGACAGCATACTGTTTTCTCTGAACAAAATACCTAAATAATATTTGCTGCTTTAACCGCATCAACAAACGTTCTTGAAACGGGGACCTCAAGGTTATTGCTTAGCAACAATGTCATTTTCCTATTTTGTTTATTTACTGATACGACCGCATCACTTGCCACCCACCATGACCTATGAGTTTGTAAGCCAGGAAACTCCTCAAGCTGTAGTAAAGCATCTTTCAGACGCATCAACAGCATGTGACTACCTTTATCGGTATGCACTTTCAAATAGTGATCGTCCATTTCTAAGCACAATAATTGGCCGCGTTTGTTGATGGGTAATAACGACATAAATTGCTCAATTTGAATACTCTTGGTATCAGTCGTTGAGGCATGCTCTTCAATCACTTTTGTTGATAATTCCAACTGCTGTTGCTGTTGTTTAACATGATTCTGCCACACACTAAAAAAGGTAATAACACCGCCAATCACTAATGTCTTAGGCAGGAAATGAAGAAAGTCATTGATGAGATTAATAGGGGAATTAAAAAATATCATGGTGATTAATGGCACAACTAAGCTCATTAATATACTTGCTATTAAAGATGATATTGCAACACGTAGCCAAGGAGCACTGAACTTCTCAGATAAATATTTATGCCCTAGATTGATTAACGGTGAATAAATAAAATAACCACAAACACACGTAAAAACCCAATAGCTAATCGACATAAAGACCGGCAGCTCATGCATGCCAAACGGTGCTAAAAAACCAATAAAAAGTCCTATAGATATTACAACAAGTAGTTCTCGCAGTAATTTACTTTTATTAAAAGTAAAGTTTACCGATTGATTTTTAGTAGATATTTCACGAATCGCCAATGGTAC
>NZ_JACJER010000045.1:0-1477 GCF_014164185.1 Shewanella sp. SG44-6
GCTCGAGTCCGCGCTATCAATTCAGTTGATGTCTCGTCGGTACCAAAGTCATCCGCGCTAACTAACATTACAGGTAAAGTGGGGTTGCCCCCTGCAGTTGCATCTTTTACAGCTATGCCTTTGGTTTTTGGTATTAGTCTTAACTGGCTATTTCCTGCAGGTGCAGAAGATACGCTTAGAACCGAGCTTGAATACGGGCCCAATAACAGCGACCTCGGTATGATCAAGCTCGGTGATTTTGCATACCCAATTGCTACTCATACAATGACAGGCTTAAGTGCTGGTTCTAGCTTTTGGTTCAGGGCTCGCTTGGTTGATCGCTCAGGTAATGTAGGTCAATGGTCAAATTTTGTCAGCGGTAAATCATCAACAGATCAAACAGAATATGATGATTACTTTAGCAAACGGATAACGTCATCAGCACTGGGTCAAGAACTACTAAGTGAAATAGAGCTCATCCCCATCATAAAGATTGAATCTGACAAAATACCAGATATTGAAACGTCGCTAGTTCAAACACAGTCACAAATATCGCAAATGCAGGCAGAAATCGCCGATATAAGTGGCGCGGGAGAATGGGATAATACAGCCTCATATTTATCTGGGCAGTTAGTTAAATATCAGGGTAAGTTATATTCAGCAAAACAAACCGTACCAGCAGGGACGTTACCAACCAACACAACATACTGGACGAAAATTGGTGAGTATTCATCGCTCGGTGAAGCAGTATCTGCTTTAACTGTGCGTCTTGATACTGTGGAAACGTCAATTGATACCATAGACGATAAACTCGTTTCGCAAGCCGCTAGAGTGGATGGTATTTTTGCTCAAGTTAATCCGCCTCTTTCTGGTGATATGAGTTGGGATGCTGGAACCACTGAAGTACTTGCCGGGGTTTGGTCAGAGCAATATGCTCGCGCTTCTGCAGATGAAGCGTTAGCTACTAGTATTGATTTTGTTTCAGCGACGTTAGTTAATAATCAAGCGGCAATTACGATCGAAAAAAACGCACGAGTAACGGCTGATGAATCACTGGCAAGTCAAATATCGACAGTTTTTGCCATAACTAACCAAAATGCTGCGTTAATAAAAAATGAGCAAATAGCTCGAACTGATGCTGACAGTGCCTTAGCGCAAAACATCACAACAGTACAAGCTAGTGCCACTGCAGCCAATACTAAAGCGACTCAAAATGCTGCCGCAATTCAGACCGAGCAAACCGCTAGAGCGAACGCAGATAGTGCTTTAGCGCAAAATATCACAACAGTACAAGCTAGTGCCACTGCAGCCAATACTAAAGCGACTCAAAATGCTGCCGCAATTCAGACCGAGCAAACCGCTAGAGCGAACGTAGATAGTGCCTTAGCGCAAAACATCACAACAGTTCAAGCCAGCGCCACTGCAGCCAATACTAAAGCGACTCAAAATACTGCCGCAATTCAGACCGAGCAAACCGCTAGAGCGAACGCAGATAGTG
>NZ_JACJER010000045.1:1577-34473 GCF_014164185.1 Shewanella sp. SG44-6
GCAATTCAGACCGAGCAAACCGCTAGAGCGAACGCAGATAGTGCCTTAGCGCAAAACATCACAACAGTTCAAGCCAGCGCCACTGCAGCCAATACTAAAGCGACTCAAAATACTGCCGCAATTCAAACGGAGCAAACCGCTCGAGCGAATGCGGATAGTGCCTTAGGTCAACGAGTAGATACCGTCCAAGCGTCAGCAGGTAATAATGCATCTGCTGTTCAGCAAACCTCGACCGCGTTAGCTCAGTTAGATGGCAAATTGCAAGCCATGTACTCAGTTAAAGTAGGGGTAACTGCCGACGGTAAATACTATGGTGCAGGCATGGCGATCGGCGTAGAGAATTCGCCAGTAGGTATGCAATCACAGGTTTTATTTACTGCAGATAGATTTGCCATAATTAATAAAATTTCTGGGGCGTCGACTATTACAACTCCATTTGTTGTAGAAAATGGTCAGGTTTTTATGAATTCAGCCTTTATTGGAGAATTACAAAATAAAACACTGATCCAACGCGAGGGAGGGTACTTATCAGTTTATGGACCAGGCTTTGGCGCCAATAATGAGTTTATCGATTGGTTTGGTCCAGATGTTGGCAATATAGCAAACTGCACTAAATCAAATGCTATAACTTATCGTACGAAATTTGGTGATGCATATTTTGGTGGTTCGCTCAGTGCTGGAGTTCTGAAAAATGGAGTGTCTACCTCAGATAAAAATATTTATACCGTTGGACTTTACCCCGTAGAAATTGGCCCATTTGGCACAAATAATAAAAGTAAAAACATTGTTATTTCGTATTCACTGGAAGCTACTAGCTCAAAATCATCACCTGGCACAATGGTACAGCCTAGCGTTGGGTGGAGGTTACAAAGAAAGGTAGGTTCTGGGTCTTGGGTAACTATAACTAATGGTACTTTTAATGGGACCACAACTAGTCGTTTAAATTCAGAAACTGGCAGATATGATGTTACTGAGATTTGTTCAGGTTCATCAACGTTTGCAGATGGGTATTCATCAAGCAGTGATTTTAGTTACCGAGTCGAAATTACTTCTGCTTCAAGGTACCACGTACCTCAAAATGTTATCAGCCAAGTATTTTCAATAATATCGACAGAGCAATAACTTAATCAATTAACCGGCCTGAATATCTCAGGCCTTTTTATATCTAAGGAAAAATTATGCTTGCCACATTGCCTACAAAAATATTGAAAGGTTTTGGGTATGAAAGCAATAAATTGAAAAATAATAAATTCAGTTGTATCGCTATTTTGCTGTTGTTAAAGGTTCAGCGTATAATGTTCGCAAAATTATCATTTATAGCGCTTCTTTTAATCAAAACCAAAAAGAAGAAAACTAAGTCACTTTTATTATTGTGTACAAGTATGCGTACAAATAATCAGATTAAGAAGTAGTACCAAGTAAAATGTCTAATGAAATCAATAGAAGACGAACTTTTGCCATCATTTCGCACCCCGATGCGGGTAAAACCACCATCACCGAAAAAGTACTTTTATTCGGAAATGCCTTACAAAAGGCTGGCACGGTAAAAGGCAAAAAGTCTGGTCAACATGCTAAATCTGACTGGATGGAAATGGAAAAAGATCGTGGTATTTCTATTACCACCTCTGTTATGCAGTTTCCTTACGGTGGCGCACTAATCAATTTACTTGATACACCTGGTCACGAAGACTTTTCTGAAGATACTTATCGTACCCTGACTGCGGTCGACTCGTGTTTAATGGTGATTGACTCCGCTAAAGGTGTTGAAGATCGAACCATTAAATTAATGGAAGTGACCCGTTTACGCGATACGCCTATTGTGACGTTCATGAATAAATGTGACCGTGATATTCGCGATCCTATAGAGTTAATGGATGAAGTTGAAGCGATTTTAAAGATAGCTTGTGCCCCTATTACTTGGCCTATTGGTTCAGGTAAAGAGTTTAAAGGTGTATATCACATTTTACGTGATGAAGTTATTTTATACCAAAGTGGTATGGGTCATACCATTCAAGAAGAACGTATTATTAAAGGATTGCACAATCCTGAGCTTGATAAAGTACTGGGCTCTTATGCGTCTGACATTCGTGATGAAATGGAGCTGGTTGCTGGTGCTTCACATGAATTTGATCAACAAGCCTTTCTTAAAGGTGAGCTGACCCCTGTTTACTTCGGCACAGCCTTGGGTAACTTTGGTGTCGATCATATTCTAGACGGTATCGTCGAGTGGGCACCTAAGCCGTTACCGCGTGAAAGTGATGCACGCAACGTGACGCCTGATGAAGAAAAGTTCTCAGGATTTATCTTCAAAATTCAAGCCAACATGGACCCTAAACACCGTGACCGCGTTGCTTTTATGCGTGTTTGCTCGGGTCGGTATGAGCAAGGCATGAAAATGCACCATGTTCGCATTGGTAAAGATGTTAATGTCAGTGATGCATTAACCTTTATGGCAGGGGATCGTGCTCGTGCTGAAGCGGCATATCCTGGTGATATTATTGGATTACATAATCACGGCACCATGCGTATTGGTGATACTTTTACCCAAGGCGAAAAGTTTCGCTTTACGGGTGTTCCTAACTTTGCTCCAGAAATGTTCCGCCGTATTCGTTTAAAAGATCCACTGAAACAAAAGCAGCTCCTCAAAGGACTAGTGCAATTATCTGAAGAAGGCGCTGTGCAGGTCTTTAGACCTCTAGACTCTAACGATTTAATTGTTGGAGCGGTTGGTGTGCTGCAGTTTGAAGTGGTTGTTGGACGCTTAAAAAGTGAATACAACGTCGAAGCCATTTACGAAGGTATCAGTGTGAGTACTGCTCGCTGGGTGTATTGCAAAGATGAGCGTAAACTAGAAGAGTTCCGTCGTAAGTGTAGTCAGAATTTAGCCCTTGATGGTGGTGATAATCTTACCTATATTGCGCCTACTATGGTGAATTTAAACCTATCAATGGAACGTTATCCTGATATTGAGTTTGCCAAAACTCGAGAGCATTAATTGTTATAGTAAATGTTTCGGATGTGTTAGTAAAAGGTGGCTTTGCCGCCTTTTTTATTACTATTTTTAAGTAGATATTTGACTTAACAAAGCTGTTTTTAAGCTTTTATTGGTAACATCTTGGCAAAATTGCATCTTATGGAACGCTGAGATGACGTTGACACAGAAAAATAAATTCAGTTGTGCACCAAGGATGAGCGATCATGGGCGTGGTATGTCAATATATGAGTCTATTGTCACTTAACATGATATCCGTAATTAATATCAGTAATAGCAGAGCGTGATCTTATGATTGATACCCATGCACATCTCGACATGGCAGAGTTTGATAATGATAGAACACAATTATTTGATGCTATGCATGAAAGTGGTATTACTTCGGTTATTTTACCGGGAGTATCAGCAGAAAAGTGGCAGCAGCAAATTCATATTGCAGATAAATTTGATTGTTATTTTTCGCTTGGAATTCATCCTTGGTTTGTCCCAGACGACATTGATGCAGCGATAATGAAGCTTGATACAATGTTACAGCAATATAGCAATAATAAGCGTTTGGTGGCGATTGGAGAGTGTGGCCTAGATAAATTGCATCACTGGTCAGATAACCAATTGTTGTTACTTGAAAAACAATTATTACTGGCACAAAATTATCAATTGCCTGTCATTTTACATGCCGTGAAAGCGCATCAACAATTATTGACAATGTTAGCGCGTTTTAAATTGATAAAGGGTGGTGTGGTGCATGGTTTTTATGGCAACAGTGATATAGCCAAACGCTATGTTTCGCTCGGTTTTAAATTAGGTGTTGGTGCTTTAATACTCAATCCTAGTGCGAAAAAGCTCCGTGAAACAGTGGTTAATTTACCCTTAGAACACTTTTTATTAGAAACAGATTCACCTAGCATGCCTCCGTTTGATCAACCTAAATCACGAAATACTCCCCTTATATTGCCTCGAATTGTGTCCGAAATCGCATTTTTAAAGAAAAAAACCACTGTCTGTATATTAGAACAGTTGAATAAAAATGCTTTGCAACTGTTTGAGCTTTAATTGTTTTTTTATGAACACAACATTATTAATTGTTTTTAATGTCGTAAGGGTTTGAAATTAAAGTTTAAAAACTTGATCAAAACGACGCTTTTCGTTTCACGCTCAGTTATAATCGTCAGCGGAAATTAGGTGAGTTAACAACATTCAAAAAAACTGTTAACAAAAGGGTGATGATTAATGGATATAATAATGAGTTTAGTAGGGGTGGTCACCTTACTATTGATAGGTTTTGCACTATC
This sequence comes from Shewanella sp. SG44-6, assembly GCF_014164185.1. Lineage (NCBI taxonomy): Bacteria > Pseudomonadati > Pseudomonadota > Gammaproteobacteria > Alteromonadales > Shewanellaceae > Shewanella > Shewanella sp. SG44-6. The sequence goes on from NZ_JACJER010000045.1 coordinate 5,862, forward strand.
AAATAATAGAAAAGCAATTAATGTTCGTACTGTCGGTGGTGCTTTAGCTATTCAAGCATTCTTCGCTGGTTTTGTTTTATATGTTCCAGTCGGTAAAGATATTCTGAAAGGTGTTTCAGATGCGGTATCAAGTGTGATTAGTTATGCACAAGCCGGTACTAGCTTCTTATTTGGTGATTTAGCTAACTTTAAAGTTGGTTTTATTTTTGCCATCAACGTATTACCTGTCATTATTTTCTTCTCTTCTCTAATTGCAGTGCTTTACTATTTAGGCATTATGCAGTGGGTTATCCGTATTATCGGTGGCGCTTTACAAAAAGCACTCGGTACTAGCCGCACTGAATCAATGTCAGCAACAGCGAACATTTTCGTTGGTCAAACTGAAGCACCATTAGTTGTGCGTCCGTTTATTGCGACAATGACACAATCTGAATTATTCGCCATCATGGTGGGCGGTCTAGCTTCTATTGCAGGTTCTGTATTAGCTGGTTACGCGCAAATGGGTGTTCCAATTGCATATTTAGTTGCTGCATCATTCATGGCTGCTCCTGGTGGTCTGTTAATGGCTAAATTGATGCACCCCGAAACAGAAGCTGCTATTAACGAAATGGACGATTTACCAGATGATCCTGATAAGCCAGCAAACGTGTTAGATGCTGCTGCTTCAGGTGCTGCATCAGGTATGCATTTAGCATTAAACGTTGGTGCTATGTTGATCGCATTCGTTGGTTTAATCGCCATGATCAACGGTATCATCGGTGGTGTAACGGGTTGGTTCGGTTTAGAGGGTATTACTCTTGAACTCATCCTTGGTTATATCTTTATGCCTCTAGCATTCTTAATCGGTGTACCTTGGAATGAAGCGCTTGTTGCTGGTTCTTTCATCGGTCAAAAGATTGTTGTTAACGAATTTGTTGCTTACTTAAATTTTGCTCCGTATCTACTTGATGCTTCAGCAGAAGGTTTCAAAGTTGTAGCAGAAACTGGTGTCATGATGTCTGACCGCACTAAAGCGATTATCTCTTTCGCCCTATGTGGTTTTGCTAACTTATCTTCAATTGCAATTTTACTTGGTGGTTTAGGTGCTATGGCTCCTTCACGTCGCCATGACCTTGCTAAATTAGGTATCCGTGCTGTTATCGCTGGTTCATTAGCTAACTTAATGAGCGCGACATTAGCCGGTTTATTCTTAGCTATCTAAGAGTAAGTCCAGGGGGGAATACCCCAATAACTGGGTCTTTAGCTTAATCCATATTAAAGACCCAGTTTATAATAAAGTTGTTATTGATTTTGTGTTAATCCACCGTTTCCCAATACGAAGTTATGCCGTTTTATTGATTGCGAAAGAGGATGTATTAAATCCTCTAGTCAAAATTAAAATGTCAAATTGTGAATAGAGTGTAGACAAATAGTCGCGACATTGTTCACAAAAAAGAATTTTGTATTCGTTTTTTATCGATTAAATATTGAGATTAATATCAGTAACGGTAAAATGCGAATGATTAAAAAAGAAGTGCTATCCACGAAGATAGTTTAATAATATACATGGGGTTGATGATGAAAAATGTAAAAATGTTAGCTTTAGCCGGTGCAACAGTTGCTGCTATTTCTGGTAATGCTTTTGCTGCAGACCGCAGCGATCTTCACGGTACTGATTACAAGTGGATGCAGTTTAACGCTATGTACTCTATCGGTGAAAAGCCAGATAACCCAGCTTCAGGTGATCAACATAACTACCTAGAAATGGAGTTTGGTGGTCGTTCTGGTGTTGTAGATTTATACGGTTATGTTGATGTATTTAACTTAGCTAATGAAACGTCTGACAATGGTGACAAGAACCCAGGTTCTGGCACTAGCAAATTGTTTATGAAGTTTGCTCCACGTTTCTCTATCGATGCTATTACAGGTAAAGATTTATCTTTTGGCCCAATCCAAGAAGTATATTTCTCTACTTTGTTTAACTGGGATGGTCTTAACGGCGAAGGCGTTAACTCTACATTCTGGGGTGTTGGTGCTGACGTAAATGTACCTTGGTTAGGCAAAACTGGTATGAACCTTTACGGTTTCTACGACATGAATGCTAAAGAGTGGAACGGATATCAGTTCTCAGCTAACTGGTTCAAACCTTTCTACTTCTTTGATAACAAGAGCTTCTTGTCATTCCAAGGTTATGTTGATTATCAATTTGGTGCAGACGCAGTTGACGACATGTTCGTTCCTAAGACTTCAAGCGGTGGTAACATCTTCTTTGGTCTATACTGGCACTCAGATCGTTACGCTCTTGGTTATGGCTTAAAAGGCTTCAAAGTCGTATACCTACTTGAAGATGAAGGCGGAATCGTTGGCCTAGAATCTACAGGTTGGTCACATTACCTAACAGCAACTTACAAGTTCTAAGATAGGTATAGTGCATGTTAGAGTCGCATTTGCGGCTCTAACTTTTCCACTATAAGACAGCCGCGAATTTTTATTTAAAACTATTAAGTTAACAATGTTTTTATATAAAGGTTTGTACTCTACAAAGTTTTATCTTTACGCGCTAAAATGGATTTTTCGCGGAATTGTTGAAACAAATGTCTTTGTTTTTTCTTTTCCGGTCTTCAAGGATTCAAGTCGTGGTACTCGTTATCAGATTGAATACTTAGGTTAGTAAATATTATCTAGATTTACTGGCAACACTGAAGGCCCGGCCATAATAATAATCATATGCCCATTCTATAGTGTTGCCTGAAAAAAAATTATCGACTTTGATTTTTCGTTTCGGAGAGCAATTATGACTGATTTAAAAAAAGCAGCGTTACGCGGTATTTCATTAATGGATTTAACCACATTAAATGACGATGATACCGATCAAAAAGTGATCGACTTATGCCATAAAGCGAAGTCTGCTGCTGGTAATACAGCTGCGATTTGTATTTATCCTCGCTTTATTCCTATTGCACGTAAAACCCTTAATGAGCTTGATTGTGAAGACATTAAGATTGCGACTGTGACTAACTTCCCACACGGTAATGATGATATCGCTATCGCTGTATTAGAAACTCGTGCTGCCGTTGCTTATGGTGCCGATGAGGTTGATGTTGTATTTCCATACCGTGCATTAATGGAAGGTAATGAGACTGTTGGCTTTGAACTGGTTAAAGCGTGTAAAGAAGAGTGTGGTGATGATGTATTGTTGAAAGTCATTATCGAATCTGGTGAGTTAAAAGATCCTGCTCTTATTCGTAAAGCTTCTGAATTATCAATTGATGCTGGCGCTAACTTTATTAAAACATCAACCGGTAAAGTGGCGGTTAATGCCACTCTTGAAGCGGCTGAAATTATGTTGACCGTGATCAGCGAAAAAGATCGTCAAGTTGGTTTTAAGCCTGCTGGCGGCGTGCGTGATGCGGCTCAAACAGCAGAGTTTTTAGATTTGGCTGAGCGTATTTTGGGTGCTGATTGGGTTAGTCCACAGACTTTCCGCTTTGGTGCTTCTAGCTTATTAAATAGCTTGCTGCATACATTAGAGCTAACTGAAGCACCGAAACCGACTTCAGGTTACTAATTGGCATAATGTATTAACAGCCACTTTGCATAACGAATCATCGTTATGCAAAGCGTCATCATTGAATGACATTCTTGATATTAATGGCGATCCTAAAGGTGTTGGATTGCCTCATGGGGACTCTATATGTTTCTTGCTCAAGAGATTATCCGTAAAAAACGTAACGGTGATGCATTAAGCACTGCCGAAATTCAATTTTTTGTAGATGGCATCACTCATAACACTGTTTCTGAAGGGCAAATTGCCGCATTTGGTATGGCTGTGTATTTCAAAGATATGAATATGGATGAGCGAATTGCCTTAACGATTGCAATGCGTGATTCCGGCACTGTATTAAATTGGGATTCACTCGGCCTTAATGGCCCTATTATCGATAAGCACAGCACTGGTGGTGTTGGTGATGTCATCAGCCTAATGCTTGGCCCTATGGCTGCGGCATGTGGTGGTTATGTACCAATGATTTCTGGCCGTGGCTTAGGCCATACTGGTGGAACGTTAGATAAATTTGATGCTATTCCTGGTTATCAAACTGAACCTTCAAGTGAATTATTCCGCAAAGTCGTTAAAGACGCTGGTGTAGCCATTATTGGTCAAACTGGTGATCTAGTCCCTGCCGATAAACGTTTTTATTCAATTCGCGATAATACCGCAACGGTTGAGTCAATCTCACTTATTACCGCATCTATTTTGTCTAAAAAATTAGCCGCAGGACTAGACGCTCTGGCAATGGATGTCAAAGTGGGCAGCGGGGCATTTATGCCTACCTATGAAGCATCTGAAGAATTAGCCCGCAGTATTACTGCCGTTGCTAATGGCGCAGGTACCAAAACAACGGCATTGTTAACTGACATGAATCAAGTTTTAGCATCATGTGCTGGTAATGCTGTTGAGGTGCGTGAAGCGATAAACTTTTTAACGGGTCAATATCGTAATCCTCGTTTATATGCTGTCACCATGGGATTATGTGCCGAAATGCTCATTTTGGGTGGTATTGCACAGAATGAAGCCGAAGCGCGTAATAAGCTAAACGCTGTATTAGATAATGGTAAAGCAGCTGAAGCTTTTGCTAAAATGGTATCTGGTTTAGGTGGCCCAACCGATTTTGTTGAGGCATATGATAAGTATCTACCTCATGCGAAAATCATTCGCCCTGTGTATGCCAATACATCAGGTTTTGCATACCAAATGGATACCCGAGAACTTGGTTTAGCCGTCGTCACCTTAGGTGGTGGACGTCGCAAACCTGGTGATGCACTCGATTACAGTGTTGGATTAACCCAAGTATGTGCATTGGGCCAGGAAGTTAACAAAGATGTACCGTTAGCGATGATCCATGCTCAATCTGAAGATGCTTTCGCCGAAGCTGCCGCAGCTGTCCAACAAGCCATTATTATTGGCGACAGTGCGCCACAGAAGACGCCTGAAATATATCGTTATATTCGCGCTTCAGATTTATAAGGAAACACATAATGAAACGTACTTTTATTTTAATGCTCGACTCTTTTGGTGTCGGTGCCGCAACTGATGCCGATAAGTTCGGCGATCTTGGTTCTGATACCTTTGGTCACATCGCGCAAGCTTGTGCTGATGGCAAAGCGGATATCGGCCGTCAAGGTCCATTGAAGTTACCTAATCTTGCTCGCTTTGGCCTAGGCCATGCTGGTTTTGAAAGTACTGGTAAATTTGCTGCTGGATTTGCTGATAACGTCGAAATCATCGGTGCTTATGGCCATGCTGACGAATTAAGCTCGGGCAAAGACACGCCAAGCGGTCACTGGGAAATGGCAGGGGTTCCTGTTCTTTATGAGTGGGGTTATTTTAGTGATTTAACCAACTCATTTCCTAAAGAACTCACTGATAAAATTCTTCAACGTGCTGGTTTAGATGGGTTCTTAGGCAATTGCCACGCCTCGGGGACTCAAATTCTTGAAGAGTTAGGCCTAGAGCACATGAAAACAGGCAAGCCTATTTTCTACACCTCTGCAGACTCTGTATTCCAAATAGCGTGTCATGAAGAAAGTTTTGGCTTAGAAAATTTATACAACTTGTGCAAAATAGCCCGTGAAGAGTTAGAACCTTATAATATTGGCCGTGTGATCGCCCGTCCATTTATTGGTACTAGTGCTGCTGATTTTGCCCGTACCGGTAATCGTCATGATTATGCCGTATTACCTCCAGCACCGACCGTATTAGATAAGTTGAAAGATGCCGGTGGTGAAGTGGTTAGTATTGGTAAGATTTCTGATATCTATGCTCATAGTGGTATTACGCAGCAATTTAAAGCGACCGGACTTGAAGAGTTATTCGATGAAACCTTAGCACAAATTAAACGTGCTGGTGATAACACTATAGTGTTTACTAACTTTGTTGATTTTGACTCTCATTATGGTCACCGTCGCGATACCGCTGGTTATGCTAAAGCTCTTGAATACTTTGATTCACGTTTACCTGAACTCTTGGCTATTCTACAACCTGAAGATTTAGTTGTGTTCACCGCTGATCATGGTTGTGATCCTACTTGGGTTGGCACTGAGCATACTCGTGAGCGTGTTCCTGTTCTTGCCTATGGCGCCGGTTTATCTGCCGGTTCACTAGGTCGTCGTCAATCTTTTGCCGATATCGGTCAATCTATTGCGAGTTATTTCAAGCTAGAACCGATGGATTATGGTAAATCTTTTATTAATTAGTCACATTTTCAAACGACGGTTCTATATAAAGGTTAATGGTTTTGCTAAACTACAAACAAGATTAAGCAACACAAAATAAAATAGAAACATAGGGGTTATAAACATGGCTACACCACATATTAATGCTGTAGAAGGTGCTTTTGCTGAAACGGTACTTTTTCCTGGCGATCCATTGCGTGCAAAATACATAGCTGAAACATTTTTAGAAAATGTTGAGCAAGTGACTGATGTGCGTAATATGCTCGGTTTTACCGGTACATATAAAGGTAAGCGTATTTCTGTTATGGGTTCAGGTATGGGTATCCCATCTTGTTCAATCTATGCACACGAACTTATCAAAGACTACGGGGTTAAGAACTTAATCCGTGTAGGTACTTGTGGCGCAATCAGCACTGACGTAAAAGTACGCGATGTGATTATCGGTATGGGTGCATGTACTGATTCTAAAGTGAACCGTTTACGTTTCAAAGATAACGATTTTGCTGCCATTGCAGATTACAGCTTGCTCAGTGCAGTTGTTGATTCAGCTAAAGCGCACGGCACTAAAATCCGTGTTGGTAACGTTTTCTCTGCCGACCTATTTTATACTCCAGATCCTCAAATGTTTGATGTTATGGAAAAAATGGGCATTCTAGGTGTCGAAATGGAAGCCGCTGGTTTATATGGTGTTGCACATGAATTAGGTGCTAAAGCCTTGTGTGTTGTTACTGTATCTGACCACATCCGTACTGGTGAAAAAACCACATCTGATGAACGTCAAACCACATTCAGCGACATGATTATTATGACCTTAGATGCAGCATTAACGCTATAATCAAACGTTATAAATGAAAATGGGCACTCATTAGAGTGCCCATTTTTTATGTCTGTAATTTTATTCTCTACGTTTTAGGTTCTTGTGGGCCACTTTTAGGCTCGTCAGCGTTTACCAAGGCGATCTTCTTAGGCTTTTTACGCAACTTAGCTTGGGTCTTACGTCGATCAAAATCGGCACGCTTAAATGATAATGCTCGCGATAATAGCAAACCAATAAAACCAGCAACAATCAACATCATCTGTTGTAATTGCATGTTTTGTTCATGCAATATTTTGATTTCGTCAAAAAAGATATCAAGATTCAAACGTACTTCAACATAGCCTAAATTGTTTTCATCCTGGATGACATTTTCAATTAACGGAGGATATGGTTTTAATAAGCCTTTTAATATTTCTGAATCAGCTTCTAGTTTTTCATAAGAGACGCTCTGGGCGAAGGCCAATCTGACGCCTTGAGAATTATAGATATTGACCGACATAACTTTAGGGTCAGCAGCCAGCGCAGAGGCAAGCCATTGAAGCTGCTCATCATTTTGTAAATACATTGCAGGAGCTGCACCATTAGCAGCTTGTTGTGCTAATAGTCTTGCCATTACTTTTGTCTGCGAATTTAGTAATTTTTGACCATTACGTAAACTCGATTGCCACAAATAGATTAGGCCGAAGATCAGCACTATTGCCACGATAATTTGCACAATCCTGCTGATTTTTTGTCTTTTCTTAAGACCTTTAACAAAAATCACTTTAATCCTCAGGGTTTTTTCTATTTAATTGGGGGCTGTTTTGGATGCATTATTTGTCTAACAAGCACTCAGTACCAATCCAATTACAGAGAATTATCAAAAAGCTATACTAATCGAAAAATTTGTCAGTAGATAGTCGTAACATTCTAAGAGGCCGTATTGATGCTGGAAAAATGTGATAACGCTTTATTAAACTTCTTATTTTCAGATACTTGTGATACATACCAACATCTAGGCAGTGTGTTATATCGCTATCAAGAGTCAGAATATTTATTGAGCTTGCAAGCTCATTTACCTTACCGTTGCCGAGTTATTTTTAATGGCGAATGCTCAAGTGAGATTGAGTCATGGCTCTCTTCAATATCAACCGATGCTCATGTCGCTAAGCTTGTGAGACAGAATGATTTATTTGGCTTTGAACTAGCAACTCAGACCGTGGATGAGCAATGGATAGCATCATTTCCACATAACATTCCAGCTGAAATTGTGCTTATTCAACAACCGCTAGCACGTCTAAATCAACCTGGATTGCTCGTCATGGATATGGACTCCACAGCCATTGAAATTGAGTGTATTGACGAACTGGCTGCCATGGCTGGTGTTGGCGACGAAGTGGCAAAAGTAACCGCAAGTGCAATGCGTGGAGAGTTAGATTTTGAGCAGTCTTTAAGGCTGCGAGTGAGCAAACTTGCCGGGGCTGATGCGGCGATTATTCAGCAGTTATGTGATACCTTGCCTTTAATGCCCGGTCTTGAAACCATGCTAGCCGAGTTAAAAGCGCATCAATGGAAACTGGTGGTTGCTTCCGGTGGTTTTACACCTTTTGTTGGCCACTTAAAGCAGTTACTTAATCTTGATGCTGCCTTTGCCAATGAGCTGGTTATTGTTAATGGCAAGCTAACCGGTGAAGTCACTGGTGATGTTGTTGATGCGCAATATAAAGCTAATGTGGTGAGTCAATGTGCACAACAATGGACTATCGCATCAGGCCAGCGAGTGGCTATTGGTGATGGTGCTAATGATATCCCAATGATTCAGGCCGCAGACTTGGGGATAGCATTTCATGCAAAGCCTAAGTTAATTGAAGCCGCAGATGCATCAATACAAAATATCGACTTACGAGCATTGGTTTTTTGTTTACAGCTTTAACGATTGGCGCTTACCGACTAAATATAGAATTATTACTCTATTCTAGTTGTGTTTCACTGCAGTAATGTTAGTTTTATAATCAATATTACTAACATAACTGCTTATTTTGACAATAGATATCCTCCAAGACTCATTATTCATTCCATATCGTGATGGCCAATTGCATTTGCGTCATATTCGCCCTCCGTCGCCGACGGCATTAGGTATCCCTATCTTGATGTTGCATGGGGCTATGTCTAACGGGAAAGTATTTTACAGTGAAAAAGGTCGTGGGTTAGGCTGTTTTTTGGCAGCTGCTGGCTTTGATGTTTATGTAATGGATACCGCTGGTCGAGGCTTGAGTGAGCCTAGAATTAATCGTGATTTCACCTTGGGCCAAGGTGAGGTTATCCGTGAGCAATTACCTTTAGTGCAACAATTTATTCTGCAACGTCATCCTTTAGTCAATAAAGTTCATTGGTGTGCTCATTCATGGGGGGGAGTATTAATGGCCAGCAGTTTAGCTCGGTATACTCATTTGCAATCAAGTGTAGCTTCGTTACTAACCTTTGGGTCTAAACGGACCATAAAGGTGAAATCACTTAAGAAATGGTTGATGGTCGATTTTTTTTGGAATCGCTTTGCGCCATTATGCATAGCTAAGCAGGGATATTTTAATGCCAGTCGACTCCGCGTTGGTATGGATAACGAGAGCAGTGCGTCCTTATTACAAACCATCGATTGGGTTAGGGGAGAGTGGATTGATCATGATGATAGTTTTCATTATGCTCAAGCTGCTGAAAAAGCCGTTTGGCCACCAGCGTGGTTTATTGCGGGGAAAAATGATCGTGTATTAGGCAATCCGTCAGATGTACGAGATATGATTGATGAATGTGGTTTTAGCCAGATAAAGTACACCTTGCTCGCCAAAGAAAAGGGTAATTTATTGGATTATGATCATGCAGGAATGTTGACGGATCGACATGCAGAGCAAGATCACTTTGTGCAAATTAAGCAGTGGTATTTGACACTGTAACGCTAGCGATTATTTTATCCTTGCTTGAGTATTACCTAGGCTGCAGGCATTAAGCTAGGAAAACGGAGTTCAACTTCAGCAGTAATATCTAATAGTTCACCTGAACCAATCACTCTCCATAATTGCTCTTCTAGGTGCTTTGCTCTGTGGTTAGCATGAATGTGGATAAACTCTAGCTCGCGTCGAATATAGCTCATATCAGGCTTGTCAGTTGCCCCTAAGTACACTCTTAATGCCATAAAGCGCCCAGCTTTTTTACTTTGGGTGATAAATTGAATTTGCTGCTGACGATCACCGATTTCAGATTTAAGTTTACATTGGATCTGTACTGTTCCTCTAGCGTGGCGAGTCAGTTGCATAAACACTTCAAAGAAGACCATATCCTGATTCGGTTTCATTAATTTGATAGGGTCAATAATCTTTTGTTTCAGTAGGTTATTTTCCAGCAGCGGCATTAAATTGTACTGCAGTACTTTGTCACTATCTTGGGCAAATAAGTGGCTAATTTCATCCGTCGTTGTACCAATACCTATGTAAGCCATTTGTGCTGATTTTACTGTTTTTTCGATAAAATACGGTACACCGGGTAACTGGCGCATGAACAGGTTTTTCATGCCATCAGCCAGCTCTTTTTGCTGACCTTCATGATCGGATAGTTGCTCAAACTTCTGTTTGTTGTGGGCAATTAATTTACTTAAAAACTCCACCCCATCATGGGGTGTATGGCCTATTAAAGCGCTTAAATGCAAAGTCTTTCCACCCATTCTGCTGCGGATTAACTGATAAGGTAAATGGGTTAAATTGGCTTTGCCTGCTGCGGCTTGTAGACGTGGAAACGATAATGTTACCGCACCAGGTTCATTAAAATCCGTCGAAGTTTCAAATGTGAGTTGTAAACCTCGACTCGAAATATCGTGAGTAATACCGGTGGCTTTTTTATCGCCTTGCTGAATTGTGATTGAGGTTTTAAAGGCGAACCGAGCTTCATGGCGTCGTTCACTAAATGGCATTGATACTTTTTTAATGCTGTGTTGTTTTGTTTTTGCTTGCGAAAATATCTTTAAACCATTTACATCGGATTTATCAAACCAACTTTGATAGTCTTCATTTGCTTCTTTATTTGTTAAGTCAATTAATTGTAACGTATGGCTAAATTGAGCTAATTGTTGTTCGGTAAGTGCGCCATATCGAGCATCATCACCCGGTAATGTAGAGTTTTTATAATTCTTACTATGATCGATAGGCTGCATGACAATTCTAAACACTCGCCAGCTCGCTTTGGTAGAGGCAAAGCCTAAAAATAGATGAAGATTTTTAGTTGCTCTGAGCTCTGCTAATGTCGCAGAGTAAAAATGCACTTTCCCATGGGCGCTATGAGTAAAACTGAATAAGTAACAATGTTCATTATTGTCTGGATGTTTAATTAATTGGGTCAAGCGGCGAGTATTAATGAAACTCGGTAGCTGGCTAATTTGATTTTCATCTAGAAAATAATGTTGGATCGGTTGATTACCTCTGCCGAGCAATTCATAGGCTATCAGTGGTTTTCCGTCAACAATGGAGATATATAATGGTAAATGGGTTAGTAATGGTAAGTAATGACGCTCATAACCTAAACCCGTAGCCGTAACAATGACATCGTTGACATCCACTTTATAGCGGAATTTATAGCTGCGGATCAGCTGTGATAGCAAATTATCTAATGCTTCTCCACCACCAAGTCTTTTCAGTCTAAAAATCGCTGTATTGTCTTTATTTTGAACATCAACTATTTGATATTCAATGCCATGCTGCAGCTCTTCTACATAAAACTCATCACTGATTTCAAGCAGTTTAATTTTAACTGGTTTGTCTTGATCCAGTTGGTGTTTTAATGGCAACTTAATCCGCGCACCGCCCACAGATAAATCTAGTGTCATACCATTAACTTCGGGTATTCCTTGCTGAGAAACCAGAATTCGAATGCTATAATTCATTCGTTCTTCGCAGCGATTAAAGTAACTTCCGAGTACGACCCCAGGGATTAAAAATGGATTGTCTTCGCCAATAGCCTCGGCAGGAATATTTTCTCTTAATTTTATGCGTCGCAGCTTATGGGCTTTAATAACCTGTTCGTATACCCCTAGAGTATATTGATTGCGGTATAAAGGCAGTGCTTGCTCTAAAGCCTCTTTAGCGGGTTGGTCAAGGAAGTGCTTTTGATTAGCGATAACGACTTCTTTGCAAGGGAGTTCTGTTTTATCTCGTAAATCTATAATTCTGTTACACAATGATGAGATACGGTTGAGCTCCATTTTCAGAAGAAAACGGGTGGAATTTGATTCGTCAGCAGTTAACTGCTCAAAAACGTCCTGAAAATCAGGTTCCATGAACAGAGGTTTTAGTTGTTCGATTAATGCACTGTGGTTATCTAAACTCATTATTTTGTCGTTTTAATTGTTTATTGTGAGTCTGGCTAATAATTTTATCGGCAAGAAAGTGCTGATCTTTATAGTAATATAGATTTGAACCTTGTTCGAGAGTTATGCTGAAATGATTTTAGAGCTAATTATTTTACCGTTCAGATGAACATAGTGTCTTAACGGTATCTTGGTGTTCTTGAAGCTTATTCATAATGGCTTAGCGTTTGTGTTCATTGCGTGTGGGCAAGGTGTTAATCGTAAAGAACTCTGTAAAGCTGATTGTTATTATTATCTTATGAGTGGTTTAAGCCGTTATAGTTGTATTGATGAGCAGCCGGTATGACTAATAAAGAATGATATGTTCACAGTGATTGTCGATTGGTCCTCAGGCCTAATAGTATCAATCTTATTGTATTAATTGATTTGCAACATGGGAATTAACATGGCAAAAGCTCCAAAAATGGCATTTGTTTGTGACGATTGCGGCCTAGATTATCCTCGTTGGCAGGGACAGTGTCGTTGTGGTGCGTGGAACTCTTTAGTGGAAATGAAATTATCTGCCACAAAAAGCACTACTTCTCGTACTTCGGTATTGGGATACGCCGGTGCTGCTGGTGGTGGTTCAAAAAAACTCAGTGAAGTTGAGTCACAGGATGCTGAAAAAAGACTTACTGAGATCGGTGAATTAGACCGAGTGCTTAGCGGTGGTTTGACCACGGGCTCGGTGAATATTATTTCCGGTGATCCTGGCGCAGGTAAAACGACCTTGTTATCTGATCTAGTGGCCCGAATGTCACAGTCGATGGCATCATTATACTGTACTGCAGAAGAGTCATTATCGCAGTTTAAAAACCGAGTTAATCGTTTAAAGCTTCATTACAACGAAGATAACTTGTTTTTGCTGTCTGAAACCAGTGTAGAAGCTATTATTGAGGAATTAGAAGCCAAGCAAATCAAGTTTGCGGTGATTGACTCTATTCAAGCGGTCGTCACAGATGCCGCCAATGGCAGCCCAGGATCGCCTTCACAAGTTAAAACGGCGGCGCAGGCATTTACGCAATATTGTAAAAAAAATAATGTCACCATGTTCATTATTGCTCATGTGAATAAAAATAACGAAATTGCTGGGCCGCAAACCTTAGTGCATATCGTGGATTCACTGTTACATATCGACACTAATGATGGTCAAATTCGCACTTTGCGCGCCAATAAAAACCGTTTTGGTGATGTTGATACCGTGGGCATATTCCGCATGAGCGAACGCGGTATGGTGAGCGTAGATAATCCCAGTGAGATATTCTTATCGGGTTCTACTACAGAGTCACCTGGCTCGACTATTACCTGTATTCGTAAAGGTAACCGTAATTTACTATTAGAAATCCAATGTTTAACAACTGAAACTGAATCAGAATTTCCCCAGCGTGTATGTGTGGGGTTAAACATGAATCGGATTAAAATGTTAACCGGTATTTTGCGTAAACATACTAAAACCAAAATATTCCACGACACATTTTTTAATATCGTTGGTGGGTTAAAAATTGATGAGTCAGAAACCTGTATCGATTTAGCGCTAGTGACAGCATTATTGAGCAGTTTAAATGACTTTGTGGTGCCAAGAACCACTTGTATTATGGGTGAGTTGAGCTTGAATGGTGATGTGCGCCCAATTGATAGCGGAGTGCCCAGAGTGAGAGAAGCTGCGCAGCATGGTTTTACGGAGATTTTTATTCCATTTCGTAATTATCATAAAACCATGGAAGGGCTCGGCGCAAAAATCATCCCAGTTAAAACTATCCATGAGTTACTTGAGCTGATTAATTAGTTTTCGAGTGATACAGCGGACTATTGGTATAAAAAAGGTAAGTCATTGGCTTACCTTTTTTACATCTCATGGTTTATCTGCAAGCTTAAGGAACTGGTGTGATTAACGAGGTAAGCTCACGATCTAATAATTCTGCATCGCCCATATTGAGTTCGATAATACGGCGCAGATGAGTAATGCTGTCAACATCAATATGAGTGCATTTTAAGCCAAGATGTTCTGGGGTCTTATGAACAATTTCCGCCTCCATGTGCAGTTCAATATCAGAATCGGCTAACACAAACGCTAAGGTTAAAATGGTATGTAGCTGACCAGTATAACCTGCTGGCAGTTCTACTAGAGCGCCATTGAGACTTAAATCTAAAATTTTAGTGCGCCAAGTTTGTTCTGTTTGCGCAAGATGCGCACTGGCTGCAAATAAAATACGAGAAAATTTACGTCTGTTGTCCATGGTTCACCCTTAGTCATCAATATGGCTATGGTACATAGCCAATGCTTATTTGTTAAGCATACTCGATTTATCTCGGTTACGCAGAGAATATTTTGTATAAAAAAGGAGCGCAATGCGCTCCTGAGTTGATATTAAGATGTTATGTTTAGTTACGCCTACTAAATCAGTAAATGGCCCATTAATGCAATAATAGGAAGCGTTACTAATGTCCGTAGGATAAAGATAACGAACAACTCAAAAAAGTTCACCGGAATTTTACTACCAATCAAAAGAGCACCCACTTCACTCATATAAATAAGCTGAGTGACAGATAATGCCGCAATGACAAAACGGGTTAAGTCAGACTCAATAGAGCTGGCCAATATAGATGGAATAAACATATCGGCAAATCCTACCACAATTGTTTTTGAGGCTTCAGTGGCTTCAGGAATATGCAGTAGCTCTAACAGTGGAATAAATGGCATACCTAAGTAGTTAAAAATTGGTGTATGTTCAGCGAGCACTAACGCTACGGTACCAATAGCCATAACGACTGGAATTACCCCAAAAATCATATCAACAACGTTTTTAATCCCTTCTGTTAGGACATGTTTAATGCCACCAGCAGAGGATGCTCGCTGCATTGCTTGTTCAAATCCCCATGAAAAGACACCGTGACTGGCAGGAATTGTTTCATCATCTTCATGGCGTGGGGTGTCGTCGATATACAGATCTTTTTTCCATGATAACGGCGGTAATTTCGGCACTATGATAGCGGCGACAAATCCTGCCAAACACACAGTGAGATAGAATGGTACAAACAAGTGCTCAAGTTTTACTTGCGATATAACCACTAGACTGAAAGTTATCGATACCGCTGAAAAAGTGGTACCAATAACGGCTGCTTCTCGTGCCGTGTAAAAACGGGTTTCGTATTGTTTGGTGGTCATTAAAATACCCACACTGCCATCACCTAACCAGGATGCCATACAGTCAATCGCACTGCGTCCGGGTAAATTGAATATTGGACGCATCACTTTGGTTAATAACGTGCCAAAAAACTCCAATAAACCAAAATTGAGTAATAGCGGCAATAACATGCCTGCAAAAATAAACACTGAAAATAGTACTGGCACTAAATCATTTAAGACTAAACCACCCGTTGCCGATGAAGTAATCGCATCAGGTCCCATCTGCAAATAAACCATGACAATAAAGACCGCGCCTAATATTCGCACGGCTAACCAAAATAAATTTACTTTTAATAAGGTGCGTAAAAAAATATTTTTACGCACAAATTTAGGATTAGTAAGCTGGGTGAGCAATGAGGCTATTGCCATAAATACAACGATGCAGGTCACAATAAGCTGAATCGAACTGCCCATTTGGTTTTGCAATGCTTTTGAAATGATTGCAATTGGGATGGTAATCGAACCATTGACAGTGATAGGCGTCATAAACAGTAACAAACCAATCAGTGACGGAATGATAAAGGTAAGAATTGTTTTAATGTTATGTTTTTTGTGTGTCACGTTAAATACACCTTACGTATTTGCTGTAAGTTGGCCAGCTTGGCTATCCAACTGTTTCTTATGGACAGAGATTGAATGTCCATTCAGTTGTGTTTTTTGGGTAGGCAAGGTTACCCCCTTCTTTGCTGTATGTAAAATGATAACTTAATCGAATAGATATTAGTTAAATATGAGTAGATATTTACTTTGCGGGAATGATGTTGTACATGATAAATAACTAATATAATCATTTGGTTAATGATTTGTTTCTGGAGTGTTTCAGCTTTGAGTGTGTGAGTTTTTAAGTCGCTTGTATGCCATTAATGAACATGAATATTATCATTGTTATGAGTGGTTGCATTAATGGCAATCGGCTGAGTTTTTATGACGGAAACACAGTTTCTTGGTTCTCTTGGCGATAGTCCATGCCCGGCAATCCGAACCAGTAACCATTGCAATGATGATGAATGATTGCAGTATGCTGCTTGTGATTAAATTGTTGATTGAATAGTTCTTCAGTATTAAATGGGTCGTTTGTTACCTGTTGTAGTGCGCTGGCAAGCTCAGAACCCAAGTCAATATCGGTTAATTTGTTGGGTGAAATCCGCCAATAGTCCACTCCCATGGTGATCATCTGGGGAATTTGGTTAATCAGATTTATTTGCGCCGCTGATTGAGTTTGAATGCCATTTAAGCGTAATAAGGGCTGCGACTCTTGAGTTTGAGCCAATAAACCTTTGCTGTGGCGTTGGCAAATCGTTTGGCATTTATCTTTCGGTAATTGGTAATGCTTAGCGGTAAAGCAGCGCGCTGAAAGAGCTAGCGGCATATAGCCGTGGCCGAGCACTTCAATTTCAAACTTGGGTTTATCACCTTGATTGATGATACGACTTAACCACTGTTGAGATAACTCACATGGCATAACAAAGCGGAACATGCCTTTTTTATGCAGTAAATCCAGACTGGCCCGATTGTAATTATTAATCATTGGTCCGCACACAAAAGGAACTTTGGCTTGCTGTGCATAATGTACTGCCGCCATATCATTAGCTTCAATACTAAAGTCACCATTCTCAATCGCTTTTTTTAATTCATTGAGCTCTGATTGTGCTTCTATTAGTGCCATGGTCGATAACACCACATGTTTACCATAAGACTTAAGCATATTCGCCAGATCAAGATAGTCGTTAAACTTGAGTTCGCGGCGACGACTGCACACGGTTTCACCTAAGTAAACAGTATCAATATGACTTAATGCCACTTGTTGATAGAAAAGCTCAACGTCAGGTTTTGACCAGCAGTAGCTAATTGGAGCAAGAGATATTTTCATTCTGTAACCTTATTGCCATTGACGCTGATAAGCGCCCAATGTGGTGATTTGTCCTTCGGATACTTTAGCCAATGCTTGCGTCCATTGTGGTTGTTCGCAAAAAGAATCGGGATTGGCCAAATAAGTGTCGATAGCACTGCGCCAAACGTGGGTCACTTGACTTACATAAGCAGGGCTGCGCTGACGTCCTTCAATTTTGAGTGATTTGATGCCCGCTTTAGCGAGTTCAGGTAATAAGCTTAAGGTGCTTAAGCTGGTGGGTGATTCGAGTAAATATTTTGCATCTTGATCGTATTCAGCAACATATCGACCCTTACAGACCACTGGATAGCCCAGTTGTTGACTCGCATCGGCTTTATCGATTAACACATTATTCAGTCTGGTTAATTTATCACTGCCACTGTCTTGCCAGCGAACATGATTCGCGGGAGAGCATGAGCCACCGGTATTTGGGGATTGACCTGTAACATATGATGATAAATGACAACGTCCTTCCGCCATGATGCACAAACTGCCAAATGCAAAGACTTCCAGATCCACAGAGCTGACTTTCGCTAAATCGCGAACCTGCTTTATTGACAGCACTCGTGGTAATACAGCCCGTTCAATATTAAAAGCTTGTTGGTAAAATGACAGCGCTCCGAGGTTGGTCGCACTGGCTTGCACCGATAAATGCAACGGAAGGTGTGGATAATGCTGGTGGGCATAATCGAGTAATGATAAATCGGCAACGATAAGCGCATCCATTTCTAATTGTGCGGCTAAATCAACTGCTTGATACCAGCGATGTTCCTCACCGGGTTTAGGGAAGGTGTTTAGGGTTAAAAACACCTTTCGGCCTTGGTTATGGGCTAAGTGAGTCGCTTGAGCTAGCTGTGGGGCAGAAAAGTTTAATCCTGCAAACGAACGCGCATTGGTGTCATCTTTTAGTCCAAGGTAAACCGCATCAGCACCGGCATTGAGCGCGGCTTTGAGTGACGCTAAATTACCGGCGGGGCATAAGAGTTCCATATTGGTGTTCTCATTTTTTTCAAAGAACAGGAGTGTAAATGTGATTGAGTTAACATGATTTGATTTAAAACAGGTTTCGTTAGATAAATTACCAGTAAACTCACTTGATTATTGGCTCTATTTGCAAGTAGGTACTCTCGATGGCTCAGGCATTATCACAACAATTATCGCAACACTTAGCGCAAAAGGTATTGCATTTCGCACCTCAGGTTAGTCGCCGCTCGCTCAGTGTCATGCCAGAAAAATTAAAAATAGCCGCGATCAATACACTGCTTAATCGAGTGTTAACTGAACAATTACAGTCAGATGAGCTCGATTTTCTCAAACACAAGTGGGTGGGGATTTGTGTTGATGATATTGGTTTACGTTTTGAGGTGGGGATTGCTCAACAATTACAAGTACGATCGTTTACTCAGCCTGATGTGACTTTAAGTGCCAATGTGCCAGAATTGATATTAGTGGCCGCGGGGATAGAAGATCCTGATACCTTATTTTTTCAACGTAAATTACGTATAGAAGGGGATACTGAGTTAGGGTTACAAGTTAAAAATCTATTGTTATCTATTGAATTAGATAACTTACCCAAACCCGCTCAGATCGGCATCGAGCAACTGGCAAAAATGCTCCACATGTTAAGACCCTGTGAATAGTTTTGCTTGTTTGACCATGAAAAACGGCGCATTTTGCGCCGTTTTGCCGATGCTAGGTACATAAGATTAGATGCTCAATATTAGCGAATCAAGATGAGATACAAGCGCAAATCCTGACGTTATCATTTAACCGTGAGTAAAGTAGATTCAATCCGTGATCGATCTTATCGCGCTATAGGCGTTAGTTTAAAGTAACGCGCTTAATGGCGTCAATTAACCTATATGCTTTTTAGCTCTTTATGATATAAAAAATCCGCTAAACCAGGTTTAGCGGATTTTAATGTTATGACGCATGACGTCATGGATTGCGAGCGCTAGGCTATTGCTAGTGTTCGACTATTACGACGGTTATTCAGTAGGTTGAGTCACGATATTGTGGTCTAAAGTGACCGCTGTTTGTGACATTAATCTGCCGTTAATCGTTGCATCTGTGTTTATGCTGATGCCTTTTTCAGCTAAAATGACTCCTTCAAAATGCGCTGTGGTGTCAAGTGAGACTCCCGCACTTCCGCCAACCTGCCAGAAGATATTTTTTGCCTGAGCGCCACCTTGTAAATTAATACGACTGGCTGCTGCTTGAGTAAGGTCACCTGCTATTTGGAAAATCCACACGTCGTTGGCACTGCCAGAAATAGCAATGTCAGTCGAAATCAACACACCTGAACTCCACTTATATAAACCTGGCTCTAGTGTCATGCCACTGATATCACCAGCGCCTAGTTCAGTATAGTCAGGTAAGGTTCTGCCAGCTGCATCGTTATAGGCTGTGCCCATATCAAGTACTGCGTTGGCCACTAGGGTGTTATCTTCTGCTGCGCCAGCAAAACAAGTAATTGCACCGCTGCCCGTATAAGCAGCATCAGCACCATAAATAGTCCCGCTGATTTCATCACAAAACACGTTATCCATCGCTGCAGCTGTGATTGGGCTTGAACCTATATTGCCTGTAATAGCAGACGCTGGAATATTGGTGATTCCAGTCTTAGTTAGAATAGCAAAATCACCCGAAGTGTTTAACTTCACTGGTTCAGGCCCCATAGCGGCAACATCACTGGTGGTAAAGCTCCAGCTGAAATTAGCTGCCAATAAATTTGCCGGCATCGCTAAATCGCTGATAGCCGTGGTCAGAGTTGCGGTATAAAGTGTATTGGCCGCTAAATTATCGTCTGGATTAAACGTTGCGCTTGTGCCTTGAACGCTAATCACACCAGCGACAAGATTTGTCCCGTCACTTAGGGTAAAGCTAGTACCGTTTAGCGTATTAGGAGCAAGTGCTTCACTAAACTCAGCTGTCACATTTCTATTTAAGGCAAAGCTCTGTGCGAGATCGGCTGGGGAGTTTGATACAACCTGTGGGGCAATAACATCGGGTAATGCAGAGGTCGTAAATGACCAACTAAAACCACTGGCAAGCGCTATGCCTGCCGTATTTGTGACTTCAGTGGTGATAGATGCTTGATACAGAGTGTTATGGGTAAAATCACTGTTTGGAGCAAATACGGCAGTATGACTTGTTTCATCATAAGAAACTGTGCCTAACACGGCGGCTTGATTCGGAGCCATTAAGGTAAAGCTGACATCGTTAATCGTCTGCTCGTTCATCGCTTCGCCGAAGGTTGCGGTGATTTGTTGATTGATCGCCACATCGATAGCAAGATCACTTGGGTTACTGGCATTAATAGTCGGCACAATGGCCGAGTCAGTATTATTGTCACTATTACAACCAGCGATTAAGGTAAGCAACAATATGCTGCCAGCCCATATTGGCGGGGTAAAATTATTTTTTCGTATATGCATTGTTATATCCTTGAAAAACTTAAGATCACATTACAAAGAATGTTGCGTCATATTGTCGGATATTAAACCGATAAATGGATTTGTCTTTGCTGCTTGGAGGGGCTATGTTTGGCCCACACATTGGTGGGCATTGTTAGCAAACATGTGAACGGTAAAATGGCTTATAAGCGAAAACCTTTCACTAATAAGTACCTAAAAAACACAATAGTGAGGTGTTTTTTAGGTCATTGGGAAACAAGCTGTCTGTCTCCCTATTTTGGTCCTAAGTGTTAATGTGAATGTCAGTAGAGAGTGACACTATGGTGCTTTGCTTATGGCATTTGCGTCTAGCGTTACCTGATCAGTGACCGCAAACAATCGACCTGTAACGCTTGCTCCAGTCAATACATTCACTTCTGACCAAGCGAAAACATTGCCAGAGAATTTGGTATTAGTGCCGATAACTGTCTTTCCAGCGGTTCTCCAATAGACGTTCTTTGCTTGTGCGCCATTAATAAGCACAATATCGCCACCTGGAGCACCAGAAGTTAGGTTTCCGCCTATGGTGAAGATGAACACAGAGTCAGGGTCTCCTTCGCCATCAAGAGTGAGAGTACCTGTTTGCAGGGTCACATCGGCTGCGGTTTTATACACACCACGAGTCAGAGTCAGATTGCCCAATTCAATAGGGCAAATCTGGGTTGCCGCATTTGGGTTTGGATCTGCCGCGAGGAAATTATAGGCAATACCAAGATCTGTTCTGGACTGGTTAATAAATGCAACCATAGAGGCATAAGGCACCGGTACAACATAAGGTGGTGTGCTATCGTCGCCAGCATAAGACAAGCCATTGGTTAATTCGTCAAATTCGCCAGCATTAACGCCTGCGGTAAATCCTGCGTAATAAGAACGTGCCTGGTCAAGAATACCTAAATCACCATCGACAATGGCAGAACCACTTGTCGTCGTAATAGCTTGTGAGGCAAGCATGACAAAACGTGCCACTTCACCCAATTCAGGTGCTAATGGGTTATTGGGCAGAGCTGCAGTAACATTAAGTGTTGTATCCGCAAATACGCCAATTAGTGTTGCTTGAATCACTGATGAGCCTACTTCAATAGCTGTCGCACGCCCACTATTTAGCTGTTCATTGGGATTTAATGTAGCAACCTGTGTATCTGCTGAAGACCACATTACCGTCGATGTGATATCTGTTGTACTACCGTCTGAATAATGACCAATAGCAACAAAGTTTTGGCTTGAGTTCTTAACAATACTTGGATTAACAGGTGTTATATCAATTGAATTCAAGGTGGCATCGGTAACGGTTAAATTAGTACTGTCTGATTGTGCTCCTGAAGTTGCGGTAATAAGTGATGAGCCAGCCACCTTGCCATTGGCAAGACCATTGACATCAATTGTAGCAACCAAGGTATCTGTAGATGACCAAGTAACCGAGGTAGAAATATCTGCTACAGATCCATCAGAATAAGTTCCAGTTGCAGCAAACTGCTTGTTCATACCTTTAACAAGGCTTGGATTGGTTGGCGATACCACAATTGAACTTAATACGGCGCTAGTAATGGTCATGTTTGTACTACCGGAGACCCCTCCAG
The DNA here is from genome assembly GCF_014164185.1 of Shewanella sp. SG44-6. NCBI lineage: Bacteria > Pseudomonadati > Pseudomonadota > Gammaproteobacteria > Alteromonadales > Shewanellaceae > Shewanella > Shewanella sp. SG44-6. Next base: position 28,367 of record NZ_JACJER010000045.1, read on the forward strand.
CGCTTGCGTTGATAAGTGATGAGCCAGTGCTAATTCCATTTGCAAGACCGGTATTATTTACTGTAGCCACTAAGGTATCTGCTGATGACCAAGTTACAGCGTTCGTAATATTTGCTAGCGACCCATCAGAATAAGTGCCGGTAGCGGTGAGCTGTTTATTCGAATCTTTAGCTATAGTGGGATTACCTGGTGTTACTGCAATTGACGTCAAACTTGTATCTGTGATTGTTACGTTAGTGGTGGCTGACAGCGCAGCCGATGTCGCGGTAATAATTGTAGAACCCGAAGCAATACCACTGACAATACCATCGGCATTCACAGTGGCAATTAGGGTGTCTGAAGATGACCAAATAGCTGAGCTGGTCATATCAACCGAGATACCATCTGAGTAAATACCAGTAGCAGTCAACTGCAGGGTATTACCTTTAGGTATATGTGGGTTGGCTGGTGTTAACATGATTGACGTTAAAGTGGCGTCGGTAACTGTCAGCAATGAGGTTGCTGATTGAGCTTGAAAATCTGCCGTAATAACAGATGAACCTATACTCACTCCTTTAGCAGCCCCACCGGTATTCATTGTGGCAACCAGTGTGTCCGCAGATGACCAGCTTGCTGAAGCACTTATATCCACTGATGTACCATCAGAATAAGTACCGATAGCAGTAAACTGTTGGGTCATGCCTTTGGCAATACTTGGTTCAACGGGCGTTAACGCTATTGAGCTCAAAATAGCATCTGTGATGTTGAGCTCAGTCGTTATTTCATCAGATCCTAAAGATGCGCTAATAACTGCAGAACCAATAGCAACGCCACTAGCAAGGCCACTAGCATTTATGGTAGCAACTAGCGTATTCGCCGAGGACCACGTTACTGAAGTGGTCACATCTGGCGAAGTACCATCCGAATAAGTACCCGTAACAGCAAATTGTTTGCTCAACCCCTTAGCTACGCTGGGGTTGGTTGGTGTGATAGCCAAAGCCGTTAAGGTCGCATCCGTGATGGTTAGCGTGGCCGTTGCGGATTGCTCGTTTGATAATGAGTCGATAATGGATGCTGTGATAGTAGAGGAACCAGGGATAACTCCCATGGCTATACCACTGGTATTAATAGTGGCAACTGCTGAGTCATCAGATGACCAAGTTACCGAGTTGGTGATATCAGACGACGTGCCATCTGAATAGGTGCCTATGGCTGTAAACTGTTGCTTCAAGCCCAATGGCATGCTTGAGTCTGCAGGGGTAACAGCAATGGCTGTAAGTAACACCCCATTATTGTTGTTATCGTTGCTGCTATCGCCATTACACCCAGCTAAAAGGATAAGTCCTAATAGCATAGTGAATACGAGATAAGTCTTTTTTAGGGAACTATTCATTCTCTTCTTCCTAATGATTTTATTAAATTGCGTTAATTTACCTTTTCTACATCAGCAAAAAACGGCTGCGATTCTTGTTAGCCATGAGTGCTGATAACTCAGTGAGATTTTCTTGTTATGCGATATCCACGAATTGAAAAATCTGAGTACTGGTCCGAGTAAGATTTCGAGAACACTAATAACCTAATTTGCAAATATCGTACCGAAAGTGTTTTTTGTTAAAAAATGAATTTAGTTTATTATTAACAATGAGTTAATTTTATTTTTTTTAATTATCAATATTGCTACGGCCTCAATATATGAAAGAAATGTAATATGTTGAGGGTATTTCTGTTATAGGCGGTATTATGGTGCGGTATATGTGGTGGTTGTAAGACAAGCGCTACCGATACTCAAGTAGGACGGCATTGATATTCCCGTCTTAAATACCAGATAACGATACCTACGCGGCAGATTTTGTCTCTGGGCCAACATGTCGACCCCGTCAAAACCATTGGATGGTTATAGAGGTTAGTAATGAAAGGTGATGATACAAAACGTGCCCAGGCTGACGAGATTAAAAGCTTATCAAGCTTTATTAAAGGGGAGGGTATCAATCTGTTCGAAGCCGTGATTGATGAGAGCAGCGAACGCAGACATGCTGAAGAGGCATTGCTAAATGCGGGTGCCTTGCAGCGAGCTATTTTTAATAGCGCTAACTTCTCTTGTATTGCTACTGATGCTAAAGGGGTTATCCAAATTTTTAATGTTGGCGCCGAGCGGATGCTAGGTTATTCAGCCATCGAAGTAGTGGACAACATTACCCCTGCCGAGATATCCGATCCCCAGGAAATCATCGCCCGCGCCAAGGCGCTTTCTGTAGAACTCTGCACGCCAATAGAACCTGGTTTCGACGCGCTGGTGTTTAAGGCGTCACGCGGTATTGAAGACATTTACCAATTAACTTATATCCGTAAGGATGGTAGTCGCTTTCCAGCTGTTGTATCGGTTACAGCACTTCGCGACGACCAAGGTATCATCATAGGTTATCTTTTGATTGGCACAGATAACAGTGTTGGCAAGCAGGCAGAAGAAGCTTTGCTCAAAGCTGGTGCACTGCAGAAAGCCATTTTTAACAGTGCTAATTTTTCCAGTATTGCTACCGATGCTCATGGTGTTATTCAGATATTTAATGTGGGTGCCGAGCGAATGCTGGGTTATACCGCTGACGAGGTGATGAACAAGATCACCCCAGCAGATATTTCCGACCCCAAAGAAGTCATCGAGCGCGCTAAAGAGCTCAGTATTGAACTGGACACAGCAATTACACCTGGTTTCGATGCGCTAGTATTTAAGGCTCGGCGCGGTATTGAGGATATCTACGAGCTGACTTACATACGTAAAGATGGCAGCCGCTTCCCAGCAGTAGTGTCCGTCACGGCATTGCGTGATGAGCGCCAGGCTATCATAGGCTATTTGTTAATAGGAACCGATAATACCGCGCGTAAGCGTATCGAAGAAGAACAGAAAGAACTTAGTCGGCGCCTGCAAGATCAACATTTCTATACTCGTAACCTGATTGAATCCAACATTGATGCGCTGACGACCACTGATCCGTCCGGCATTATTACCGATGTCAATAAACAAATGGAAGAGCTTACAGGTAACCAGCGTGATTCCCTTATAGGCACCCCATTCAAAGACTACTTTACCGATCCTGAGTTTGCCGCAGCGGGCATAAAAAGGGTGTTAAGTGAAAAGATAATCTCAGATTATGAATTGACCGCCCGCAACAAGAGCGGCAAAGAAACCGTAGTTTCCATTAATGCGGCCACCTTTTATCACCGAGACAATAAATTACAGGGGATTTTTTATGGCGCCCGCGATGTCACTGAGCGTAATCGCCTAAATCAAAAACTGCTGGAAAAGAACATCGAACTGGAAAATGCTAAAGCTGTGGCTGAGAAAGCCAATCTCGCCAAATCGGATTTTCTTTCCAGTATGAGCCATGAGCTTCGAACCCCACTGGGTGCGATCTTAGGTTTTGCACAGCTTATGGAATCAAGTACTCCCGCGCCACTGCCCGCTCAGAAACGTAGCATTACTCAGATCCTCAAAGCCGGATGGTATTTGTTGGAGCTTATCAATGAAATTCTGGATCTAGCGCTAATCGAATCCGGCAAGCTGCCTATGTCAGTTGAAGTGGTTTCGCTGTCCGAAGTCATGCAAGAGTGTGTGTTGATGAGTGAGCCACAAGCTAAAATCCATGACATCAACGTCATCTTTAACCGATCTACGACCAAAGATTTTCTTCACGTCGATAGGACCCGGCTAAAGCAGGTGATTATTAATCTGCTTTCCAATGCGATTAAATACAACCGAAAGGGTGGAAGCGTGATATTGGAGCACAGTCAAAGCAGCGATGATATGGTGCGGTTCAGTGTTCGAGATACAGGTGAAGGATTATCAGCTGAGCAACTCGGGCAACTTTTTCAACCTTTTAACCGCCTCGGTCAAGAAGCTAATAATCAACAAGGTACAGGAATAGGCCTGGTGGTGAGTAAGCGTCTGGTTGAATCGATGGGGGGAGTCATTGGTGTGCAAAGTACCGTTGGCGTAGGGAGTGTCTTCTGGTTTGAACTACAGCGAACCGACGAACCGGTATCTAAGCTTGCTGACAGCGCAATAATGGTCACCAAAGCGCTACAATATAAAGCCCCTGAGCATTTGCAAACCTTACTGTATGTTGAAGATAATCCGGCTAATTTGATGCTTGTTGAGAACATTATTTCTCGTCGACCTAATCTGCGTTTTCTCAGTGCTGCCGATGCGATTCAAGGTATTGAAATGGCACATACCCATCAGCCGGATATTATTTTGATGGACATTAATCTACCGGGAATTAGCGGCTTAGTTGCATTGAAAATTCTCAGGGAAAGTCCGATAACAGCGTCTATACCCGTGGTCGCTCTCAGTGCAAATGCCATTCCCCGAGACATTAAGAAAGGTCTGGATGCCGGCTTCTTTCATTATCTAACTAAACCACTGCGGATCAATGAATTTCTGAAGACTGTCGACATAGCGCTTGAGCATGCCAATAAGTCTGCTGTAATCGCTGATGATGAGGCAAAATAATGAAAATTAATGCAAGCGATATACTCAACGCTAAGATTTTGATTGTCGATGATCAAGAGCCTAATGTGCTTCTGTTGGAGCAATTATTACTTGATAGCGGTTATACCCAGGTAACGACAAGCATGGATCCTTTAGTTGTTTGCGACCTCAACCGGATTAATCGCTATGATGTGATTTTGCTTGATTTACAGATGCCAAAAATGGATGGATTCGAGGTTATGGCTGCGCTTAAGGCAGACCATAGCATGGATTATTTACCAGTGCTGGTGCTCACTGCCCAACCCAATCATAAACTTCAGGCATTACAAGCGGGGGCCAAGGATTTTATTAGCAAGCCCTTTGACTTGGTCGAGGTGAAAACCCGTATTCATAATATGTTGGAAGTGAGTTTACTGTATAAAAAATTGGCAAAAAATAACCTCTCTTTGGAAGACACTGTACAAAAGCGTACGCTAGAGTTGACCAAGACTAACTTGCTACTCGGGCAGGAAATTGATGAACGTAAAAAGGCTGAAGCGTCACTGAGAGAGACTTACATACAAATAAAGCAATTAAAGGACAAGCTTCAGGCCGAAAATATTTATCTTCAAAAGGAAGTTGCGCGGCAGTTTAATTTTGACGAAATAATCGGTAATAGCAAACTGCTGTCGCAGGTCTTTCAGAACGTTGAGCAAGTTGCTCCAATGGATGCCACAGTATTGCTGCTCGGTGAGACTGGCACTGGCAAAGGGGTTGTTGCCCGTGCTATCCATAGCCGCAGTTCGCGAAAAACGCGTCCGTTGATCACAGTAGACTGCACCACCTTACCTGCGAGCCTGATAGAGAGCGAATTGTTTGGCCGTGAGCGGGGAGCATTCACCGGTTCAGACAGCAAACAGATAGGCCGTTTTGAGCTGGCTGATGGTGGCACCTTGTTCTTAGATGAAATTGGTGAAATGCCGCTAGAGATGCAAGCTAAGCTACTGAGAATTATTCAAGATGGAGAATTTGAACGGCTAGGCAGTCCGCGTACTATAAAGGTGGATGTGAGAATTATTGCCGCGACTAACCGCAACCTGATTGAGGAAGTGCGTAATGGCAAATTTCGTGAAGATCTCTATTACCGCTTGAACGTATTCCCAATCACCTTGCCGCCTTTAAGACAACGTAAAGAAGATATCCCGCTGTTGGTTAATCATTTTGTGATTAAATTTAACAAGAAAATAGGTAAGTTGATTGACACTATCAGCCAAGAAGCTCATCAAGCCTTACTGCAACATCAATGGCCTGGCAATGTGCGAGAGTTGGAGAGTGCTATTGAACGAGCCGTTATCCTTAGCGAAGGAAATACACTGCAGATCTTAGATCGCTTTGATAGTTTTGAAAAACGAGTGCCCAGAGATGATGCTTCGATAAAGGGCTTGGTTGAGCTGGAATGTGAACATATCGCTAAAGTATTGCAGCAGACAGGTTGGCGAATTGAAGGCCATAAAGGCGCAGCACTACTTCTTGGACTTAACCCCAGCACCTTGCGCGCCAGAATGCGCAAATATGGCATCATACGCCAGTCAAATTAGCTGACTGATAACATTAAGTGAGTCATAAGCTGAACTATGACGATGCCATCAATGAGCAAATAGGA